>JANNSF010000001.1:0-18754 GCA_031402315.1 bacterium
CAGAATATGGAAAACGCCCAAAATCAGGGGCGTCGAGTTGTCCGATGGATTGGGATAAAAGTTTGATAAATGAGTACGCAAATCTTGCAGCAAATTCATCACCCACCTCTTGCTCGCAGCCGTCATCTTCAAAGTCATCCAAATGTTGTGCATCGACTTGTCCCTCCTTCAAACATACAAACATTAGGATTACCAGTAAGCGATTCATTTTCCTCCTTAGATTTTTTTCTCCATTAATCGCCAATTGTGTGCCAAGTTAACGCCGTAAGATAACTCCCTATTTTACAGTATTTTTCCAATCGCTTTGATCGATGGAGTTTCATACCTGTGCCAATTCATAGATTGGAAAAATAGCTCAGAGGGGCACTGAGTCATCGGTCGGCGCAATTTTCCGTATTGCATTATGCCTCAAAGATGTGCATATTCGCGCGATTTTAAGATCCGGTTATTGAACGAACAATTTAAGTAGATCGGGATTATCTTGATGCAATTACAGATCACCCACGTCGAAGAAAATAGAAAAAAAATCAAGCCGACGGACGAGTCAAAACTGGGTTTTGGCAAGGTTTTTTCAGACCACCTTTTTATTATGAAATATACGGACGGCCAGGGTTGGGAGAATCCAAAAATACAACCTTACGGGCCGCTTAGTCTCGATCCCGCCGCTATCGTACTCCATTACGCACAGGAAATTTTTGAAGGAATGAAAGCCTATCGCGGTAAAGACGACGGCGTCTACCTTTTTCGTGCCAAAGATAATTTTCTTCGAATGAACCATTCTGCTGTGCGAATTTGTATGCCTGAAATTGATATTGATTTTGTACACCAAGCCCTAAAAGAGTTGGTTCTTTTGGATCGCGATTGGATTCCGCGTCAGCGTGGAACGGCCTTGTACATTCGACCGACCATGATCGGTACGGAACCGTCCGTCAGTGTAAAAGGTTCCAGTGAGTTTTTGTTTTACATTCTTATTGGTCCTGCCGGCGCGTATTATCCAGAAGGATTTAATCCGACAAAAATTCTGGTTGAGAATAAATATATCCGAGCGGCAAACGGTGGGCTCGGTGCCGCCAAGACGGGCG
The DNA here is from genome assembly GCA_031402315.1 of bacterium. Classification (GTDB taxonomy): domain Bacteria; phylum CLD3; class CLD3; order SB21; family SB21; genus JANNSF01. Next base: position 1,083 of record JANNSF010000001.1, read on the forward strand.
CGAACTATGCTGCCAGCCTTTTTGCGGGTGCCGAAGCGAAAAAAAAGGGATTCACACAGGTCCTCTGGCTGGATGCCTTTGAACATAAGTATGTTGAAGAAGTCGGCGCCATGAATATTTTCTTCCGGTTCAAAAACGAGTTGGTGACCAGTCCTTTGGAGGGAACGATTTTAGCCGGGATTACGCGTGATTCTGTCATAAAACTTACGCGCCATTGGGGGCTTACCTGCAACGAACGAAAAATAAGTATGGATGAAATCGTCGCCGGTACTAAAAGCGGCGATCTACTTGAAGTTTTTGGTTCGGGTACCGCTGCGATTATTTCACCGGTTGGCGAATTATCCTATAAAAATCAGAAGTATGTAATTGGGAACGGAAAAACAGGTGAACTTTCCCAAAAGCTTTACGATGAAATTTTGGCAATTCAATACGGCGAAAAAGCCGAACCTTTCGGTTGGGTGGAACGCATCGCATAAATTTGTCTTCAAAAAAGTAAGTAGAGCGGCCAGCCTTAATCGGTGAGGACAATTCATTGGATTACGCTCTTTATTTATCCCGACAAAAACTTCAAGTTTCAATGATTCAAAATCCAGAGCGCTCCGAAATTGACCCGAAGTATAAGTGGAATCTCACGGATCTCTATGCCTCGGAAGAAATTTGGAAAAAAGAAAAAGAAGGGCTTCAGGCCAAAATCTCTGATTTGGAACAATTTTCCGGCCGTCTCAGCTCCTCTGCAACGGACATGTCCCTCGCCTTGTCCATGCTATTTGACTTCAACAAAGCGTTTACAAAACTGTATTGTTATGCCAATATGTTGTCCGACCAGGACACGCGCGACTCTAAAGCCATGGCGATGTCGCAGGAAATGATGGCGATCGGGTCGCAACTCAGCTCTTTATCCTCATTCATCGAACCCGAAATCTTAACGATGTCACGCGATACCCTTGAGTCCTTCATAAAGATTGAGCCCGGTCTTGCGCCCTATGCGTTCTATCTTCGCGATACGATTCGTCGGCAAACGCATACCGGTTCAGCCGGCGAAGAAAAGATAATTGCCGAAGCTGGTCTTTTGTCGGACGCACCGCACTCGATCTATAGCGTTTTTTCGAATGCGGATTTCCCGTTTCCGGAAGTCACCCTTGCCGACGGAAGTCTTGTCAAACTAGATCATGCTAATTTTGCCTACTGCCGTTCACTGAGCCATCGCGGCGACAGGAAAAAAATATTTGAGAGTTTTTTGGGAAAACTATATGACTATCGCCGTACCTTCGGTGCCCAGTTGTATGCGGAATTAAAAAAGAGTGTGTTTTACAAGAATGTCCGAAAGTACGACTCAAACCTGCAGAATGCACTCGATTCCAATGGCATTGAAACCGAGGTCTATCACAATCATATCCGCCAGTTGCGTTCACATCTTCCGTCGTTTCATCGATACCTAAAACTCCGTGCACAAATTCTAAAAGTGGATCAGCTCCATTATTATGATTTGTATACGCCTCTTCTCAAGGACGTCGAGAAAAAATTTACAGTGGAAGAGTCGGGTGACTTTCTCGTCGAGGCGCTTTCACCGTTAGGTTCCGGGTATGTCGACGTTGTTAAAAAGGCGCTCTCCGAGCATTGGATCGACATGATGCCAAATGAAGGAAAACGATCCGGCGCGTATTCCAATGGCGCGGCGTACGATGTACATCCGTATATTTTGATGAATTTCAAAGGCCAATATGACGATATGAGCACCATGATGCACGAACTTGGCCATACGATGCACAGCTATCTGTCTAATAAAACACAACCGTTTTCGATGGCACAGTACTCCATATTCGTTGCGGAAGTCGCCTCAACCTTCAATGAAGCACTTTTGATGGAATCGATGCTCAAAAAGTTCCCGGATCCGGCCATTCAACTTTCACTGCTAGGGCATTACCTTGAAGGAGTCAAAGGAACATTGTTTCGCCAAACGCAATTCGCCGAGTTTGAGTTGAGGATCAATGAACTTGTTGAGGCCGGTGAAGCCTTGACGGGCGATAGGTTCAGCGAAATATATCTGAGTATTACGAGGGATTATTACGGCCATGAGCAAGGCGTATGCATTGTCGATGACTTTGTTCAGAGCGAATGGGCTTATATTCCTCACTTTTATTACAATTTTTATGTTTATCAATACGCGACCTCATTTACCGCTTCCGCCGCGCTGTCCGAGAAGATATTATCCGGAGACGAGGCGACGACAAAAAATTATCTAAAAATGTTGCGCTCCGGAGGTTCTGAATATCCATTGCAACTTCTCAGAGGGGCCGGTGTCGATATGACGAGCCCGGGTCCGATGAATCTTACTATCCAAAAAATGAATCGCGTTATGGATCGCATTGAACAGTTGCTGGAAAAATTGAATTAAGTCGAAAACACGGCGCGTCCTGAGTTCGTCCACGGGGAGTCTCCTGATCAGTCAAAATACTAAAATGGATCTCTTCCCATGAATCTTCTTTCGGTTGAAAAAATTTCAAAGTCATTTGGCATAAAGACTCTTTTCAAAGAGTTGTCTTTTGGAATCGAAGAGGGGCAAAAAATCGCGCTGGTCGCAAAAAACGGAACGGGAAAATCGACCCTCTTGAGAATGCTCACCGGTAAAGACTCTCCGGACAGCGGGCGAATCGTATTTAGGAATCAAATTTCGGTGGGTTACCTTGAGCAAGAACCGGAATTTGATGAAAAGTCCACTGTCTTAGAAACTATTTTCAATTCTAACAATCCTATCTTACGCATCATCAAAGAGTACGAAGCCCTATTGGAAGAGGATCCCTCATCGGAGAATCATACAGTTAAACTCGGTGAAGCGATGGACAAGATGGAACACCATCAGGCCTGGGACTACGATTACAAAATTCACGAAATTTTTTCGCATCTCAAAATTACACGACTAAATCAATCGGTAACAACGCTTTCCGGCGGGCAACGTAAGCGCGTTGCGCTCGCACGGGTTTTGATCGAAGAGCCCATGCTTTTGATCTTGGACGAGCCGACCAATCACCTTGACGTCGAAATGATCGAATGGCTGGAAGAATACCTCGGTCGTAACGACCGCACTGTATTTATCGTCACGCACGACCGATACTTTCTTGATCGCATTTGTGATGAGATTTTGGAGCTCGATCAGAAGGTCCTATATCGCTACGAGGGCAGTTATTCTTACTATGTAGAAAAAAAGGCCGAACGCGAATTTACCGAATCACGCGAGCTTGATCACACACGAAATATTTTACGAAAAGAATTAAGTTGGATGCGGCGTCAGCCAAGCGCGCGCCGAACTAAATCTAAATCACGAATCGATGCGTTTTATGATCTGAAGGATAAAGCTGCCGGAAAAGAGGCGGAGAGCGAACTCAATCTTCAGGTTAAGATGAATCGGCTTGGTGGAAAAATATTGGAGCTTCAAAATATATCAAAATCGTACGGGGAACATGCTATCCTGCGAAATTTCGAATACATTTTTAAAAAAGGTGAGCGTATTGGTCTCGTTGGGCCCAATGGCGTCGGAAAATCGACACTCCTTAATATCATAACCGGTGCCGAGTCACCCGATGCCGGAAAGATTGAGGTCGGAGAGACCATTCAATACGGCTATTACTCACAAAAAGGAATTTCATTCAAAGAAAATCAAAGGGTGATTGACATCGTTCGTGACATTGCTGAGGTGGTGCCGCTCGCGGACGGCAGTACGCTTTCAGCATCTCAATTTCTTTCGCGTTTCCAATTCCCTCCCGACGCTCAGCACACGCCGGTGTATAAACTCAGTGGCGGCGAAAAGCGAAGACTGTACCTGCTTACGATTTTGATTAAGAATCCGAACTTTCTAATTCTCGATGAACCGACAAATGATTTGGACTTGCTGACGCTCAGCGTCCTTGAGGATTTTCTTTCCAATTTCCCGGGCTGCCTCATCATTGTTTCGCACGATCGATTTTTTATGGACAAATTGATTGATCACCTCTTTGTGATGGATGGAGATGGAGAGATCAAAGATGTTAATGGCACCTATTCTGAGTACCGGGAAAAATTAGACTCTCCTGACCCAAAGCCAATAGCGACTCCCAAGGTAGTCGTACAATCACCGGTAAAAAAGGACAAATTATCCAATAAAGAGAAGCAGGAATATCAAAAACTTGAAAAAGACATTGCAAAATTGGAATCTGAAAAAAGCGATCTGAATAATTCGCTAAATAGCAATTCCTCTGACTATACACAATTGCAAAAATGGTCAGAGCGATTGGCTAATGTATTACAGGAATTAGACAAAAAATCTACGCGCTGGCTTGAGTTATCGGAGCGCGCTTAATGGTGCAAAATCCAATCGTTATTTATTATAATTCGAACGCCGTCGATATTAAACTTGTCCGGCACTCGCGCCGAAATGTCCTTATAAAAGTTACTGATAATTGCCATATCCTCGGCTATGTTTCCGGTCATATACAGCGTCGGCCCAAAACCTGCTAATTTACGTTTGTAGTCAACGAATCCTAGTACGACCGGAACTTTAGCTCCGAGCGCCAAATGATAAAATCCTGATTTCCATTTATCGACCCGTTTTCGTGTTCCTTCGGGTGCGATGGCGAGTTTCAGTTCGTCCCGGCTATTAAATGCATCGATCATGACATCGACCACGGTATTTTTAGGTGATTTTCGGTTGATCGGGATACCGCCAAAATTTTCAAACATGGATTTCAGAGGGAATCGAAAAAGTTCCTTTTTGGCCATAAAATGCAGTTTGATTTTAAAGCATTCCAGGGCGCCAAATCCGTAAACAAAATCCCAATTGCTCGTATGAGGCACACCGAGAATTATACATTTTTTGATTTCAGGTGCAATACTTCCATAAAGCTTCCATCCCGTGAATTTGAAGAACCACTTAAAAACTGCGGCGACCATGCGATGTGTATTTTTTGTTCAGTTGTTTCTTTGTAATAAATAATAAAAAATACACACCGAAATTGCGATAAGATTTTTATTGAGGCCAATGGTTTACAAACTATACAATCTGTCTTGCGATGTAGTGAAGCTATTCTAGCCAGGGCCAATATAGTAGAGATGGTTAACGAGAAGTTTGAGGATAATCACAATGGGTCGTTTGACCAAAGATTCAATTTCAGGTTATCGGTCGATCAAAAGACCTTATGACATAATAGACTAAGCTCAATATCGAAATAGCGGTAACCATACCAATCATTTTTTCGCTGGTTAAATTTGATAAAAACCATAGAATCGTAATAACGGAGAGAATGGGAACAATATATCCTCCCGGTATTCTAAAACCCGCAGTATCATCACCATCCCGGCGCAATTTGATGACCGCTAATGCCACGCCCATATAGATTAGAAGAACAGAGGATGACGATAACATGGCTAATTGTTCAAACTCACCGGTGATGGCAAAAAAGCAAGCGAGCGTCGGAAATACAATGACTGAAACATGGGGTGTCGCAAATGTCGGATGCACTCTCGATAAGGATTTTACGGGAATGACGCGATCCAGAGCAGACCGGAATAGAACACGCGGCATATTAATGATATCCCCACTCAAGTAGCCGAACATCGAAACCGAAGCGCCAATAATAATCAGGGTAACGCCAAAGGGACCCATAATTCGTCTTGCCACTTCCGCCAAGGGCGCGGTTTTGTAACTTGAAAAGTCATTGCCTAATATACCCTGAGACACCACTTGCACCGATATATAGATCGTCAATATGATTGCGAAGCTCAGCAGAATACTTTTGGGAAACGTTTTTCTCGGGTCTTTAACCTCTCCACTTACACTAAATCCATTCTCCGCACCTTGGAAGGCGAAAAAGAGTATTAATGCGATCGCGCCTACTTCATTAATCGAAGGGACACGATCCCACTTTAGATTCTCTGCCGAAACTTCAGTGGCCCCCCAGATTATTAGGATCAATAGCGGCGTCAATTTTGCTGCGGTGGTAAATTTTACAACGGCGATTCCTTCCTTGACGCCAATGACATTAACGAAGGCAAGACTTGAAAAAATGAGAATAAAAAAGCCGGCGCGAAACAAAGGATCCTTGAATATCGGCATCAGGTACGATAAGGTATTGGCCAGAGCATTAGCCACGGCCGCAGCACCCATCAATGAAGCTCCGAATATAAATAAGCTGGTCGTAAGGAAACCAAAGTATTTCCCGAAAGCAGTTTCGATGTAGGCATAGGCGCCACCGGTCAGTGTGATCTTACTACCCACCTCCGCAAAACACAGCATGATCACCGTGAGCAGGAATCCACAAAGTAGATAGGCGAGAATTCCCGATGCGCCGAGCCCGATGCTCACAACCGCCGGCAATACAAATATACCCGAGCCAATCACGACATTAATGATATTTGCCGTGAGTCCCCAAAGCCCAATTTCTCTTTTTAAACCTTCGTCAGTGTTATTCATTTTCTGATGGAGTTAGTAGGTATGTCTATCATCGGAGATCACAAAAGAAAACATTCTAATATATTGGTACATCCCAATTTTTCAAAGGGAATTAACTGAAAACGATGATTCAGAGACAAGGTTTCAATTCAATCATCTATCAAAAATCGTTGGCTTTCGCGGTCAAAATAGAGTATGTATTCCATACACCATCTGGAATGAGCCGGATTCAATTTCTTTGTCGCTCAGCTCGATCATACAATAAATGAAACTACATCAACAGTTTTTCTTGATTATCAATTTGAATAGATAACAACCTCTTATTTGAAGGAGAATCAGTTGGCCAACAATATTTGGCATAATTCGCCAATAGAAATGGTTCAAGCGTTTGAAAGACAGCGACCAGAAATGCGCGCAGAGCAAGGAGCTCTTGTGATGTGGGCAGTTTTGGGTGTTGAAAGCCTTCATTACCTTGACGATCTGGTTTCAGAGCACACCCAATTCTCCCCAATTCCAAAACATAGTCCCGAAGTGAAGGATATTTCGCACATTCGCTGGGCAGCAGGAACTTCAATTTCGTCAATTGATCTATGTGCCGCTGCACTTGGTAGAGAATATTGTGGCCAAGTGGGAGAAAAAAAAACAAAAAAATTTCTAAAAAGCTCGAAAAAAACACTCGAACTTCGTGCAAAGCCGCCAATTTCAGCTCGTAACTGGGTTGACGACGTATTCTTTGATGATAGATATCAAAAGGTAATTGAAGCTAGAAACTGTCTCACTCATTAACGACTTTCAAGGCACATTCATCTTGAACAGCCAACTGAGTTTATGTTAAAAAACATTTCACTTACCACTGGAGAATTAGTGACCTTGGCAAAGGATTTGGCTACCGATCAGGTAAATGCGTTTCTTAAGATATTGAAAGACCTTTGAGGAGTCCTGTAGCTTTTATTTCCTAAACACAATATGAAACGAAAAGTCAGGCGATTAACCTGACTTTTTACATGTGGAGACGACGGGAATTGAACCCGTGTCCGAATACAAGCTATTAAGAGCATCTACGTGCGTAGCCGAGTTTTAAAATCTTACGTATTTATATAAAACCGACAAAAAGCAAATACGCCAGCTCGATATCCCTTGCGGGAATTCGCCTTACGTCTCCGAGCATTGACGTTTGGCTAGTCTGTCTAAAATGACGTCATTACAAACTCCAACAAACGAGGGCTTGTTTTGACGGACTGCCGGAAATTAATCCTTAAGCAGCCAATGCGTATGCATTGTTGTTGTTTATTGTGTTTCGGTTGATTTTACGAGCACTCCGAAAAAGCTCGGCACGCGACCCAAAACGACCTATACCCGTCGAATCCGGTTCGTCCCCATTATTTTAAAAGAACATTTTCAAATCACACTTATAAAACGCAACGCAATGTATAAAATTCCAACTGTGAGTCAAGAAAAAATCATTTTTAGAGATCGTTTTGCGCAAGCGGCCCCACAAGGATCTCTATGGGACAGACTGCATAACAATCTCTTTGAAATTTATTGATTAATAAACTATTATGGCGTGGTAAAGAAGAGACAAAAACTAAAACGGAGTTAAAATATGCGTCTTTGGTTTATATTTCTAATTGGCATTACATCGGTTTATTCACAAGAAAAGCATCTCAAAAATATTCATCAACTTACATTTGGCGGCGATAATGCCGAGGCGTATTTCAGTTTCGACGGAAAATCGGCAAGTTTTCAGAGCAACAATGCGGTCTGGGAACTAAAATGCGATCAGATTTTTGCGCTCGACATCAAAAAAGCATCCCTCGACACAGCATACCGACCACCGCTCATAAGTACCGGCAAAGGCCGTACAACGTGCTCGTTTTTTCTTAAAGATGGCCAACACATTCTATACGCATCGACGCATCTCCAAGCCGATACTTGTCCTCCGGCACCCGCGCCGCGCGCAGACAGAAAATATCTTTGGGCCGTTTACGAATCTTTTGACATTTTTATTGCCGATCTGAAGGGCAAGATCACGAAGCAATTGACCAATTCGCCCGGTTACGATGCCGAGGCAACCGTGTCTCCGGACGGAAAAACAATCGTTTTTACATCCACCCGCTCCGGTGACCTCGAACTCTGGACCATGGATCTTGATGGAAAGAATTTGTATCAGGTGACTCATGAACTCGGCTATGATGGCGGTGCATTTTTTTCTCCGGATGGCACGCGTCTTATTTTCAGGGCATCGCGCCCTAAAACGGGTGAGGAAGTGCGAGAATATAAAGAACTGCTATCTCAGGGATTAGTCGCGCCTGTCGCGATGGAAATATTTACCTGCAAAATTGACGGCAGTGACTTGAAGCAGGTAACTCATCTTGGAAAAGCAAATTGGGCGCCTTTTTATCTGCCAAACGGTAAAAAGATAATTTTTTCATCCAATCACCACTCCACACGCGGATATGACTTTCAATTATATACGATCAATGAGGATGGAACCGGGCTGGAGGCTATTACATCCGAAAGTATTTTCAATGCGTTCCCCATGTTTTCACCCGACGGAAAAAAGCTGATCTTTTCGTCGAACCGAAACAACAAAGGAACGCGTGATACTAATTTATTCATTGCCGATTGGGAGGACTAGTTCATGAAAATTTCTTTGACCATTCTTCTTCTGCTTCAGGCCTGTGCTTCTGCGCAGATCGAACCGGGAAAATTGAAACTTCACGTCGATTTCCTGAGTTCCGACTCGTTGGAAGGCCGTGGCACCGGAAAAATCGGAGGCGAAAAAGCGGCGCTCTATATCGTTGGTCAATTTCAGAACTTAAAATTGACCCCCAAAGGCACGGATGGTTATTTACAAAAATTTCCATTCCGGACTAGCGCCAGCCCTCATGGCGCCGATACAACTCAACCGGAACAGTATGCCAACAATGTCGTTGGATTTCTTGATAATGGACGGGAAAACACGATCATTATCGGCGCTCATTACGATCACCTTGGGCTTGGAGAACAAGGCGGATCGCTTGACCCCAATCCGAAGGGCAAAATTCACAACGGTGCCGACGATAATGCTTCAGGTGTGGCGGGTGTGATTGAATTCGCCCGTTATTTTTCGAACAATCAGGAGAAGGAGAAATATAACTTCCTTTTCATTTGTTTTTCAGGTGAAGAGCTGGGGCTTTTGGGCTCAAAAGCGTTTACACAAAATCCAATGATCGATTTGACCAAGGCGCAAGTGATGATCAATATGGACATGGTGGGCCGGCTTGATTCGGCAAAACACCTTATGGTATATGGCACAGGAACGAGTCCCGAACTCGAAGGCCTTGTCAAAAACTTGAATCCGAATTTTCAGTTAAAACTGGATTCGTCCGGCATCGGGCCTTCGGATCACACGTCATTCTATCTAAAAAACATTCCGGTCCTTCATTTTTTCACCGGTTCTCATATAGATTATCATAAGCCTAGCGACGATGCCGATAGGATTAATTATGCCGGTCAAAAGGAAGTGCTCGATTACATCGCACTGGTTATTCATAAGATAGACCTCTTACCGAAACTGGCCTTTTTGCCAACTCGGAATAACAATAATGAAAACACCCCACGATTTAAGGTGACGTTGGGAATTCTTCCGGATTATTCTTTTTCTGATGGCTTACGAGTGGATGGTGTCACCGAAGGCAAGCCGGCGTCTCGCGCGGGCCTGAAGCAGGGTGATATTATCACACAACTTGGCGCGGAAAAAGTCACGGATATGCAATCCTACATGAAGGCGCTTTCAAAATTTAGTAAAGGCGACAAAACAAAACTTCGTTTCAAACGCGGTACGTCAGAAGTCGAATCCGACGTGACGTTCTGACCTAGAAAGATAAGTTATTCGCAAAAATTCTGCAGTAGTGGATTGACTTTTTGGGGAATATTATTTTGCAGAGCCCGTTCTCTATAACTCAATTTGTTCTGAATTTTCAATCTGTTAAGGGCTGATTTTTCATAACAATTGAGCATTTACCATATTCACAGCTTTATTTGAGATAAAAGGAACGAATTGATCTATTTCATAGTCATATCGGCATTGATTTTAGCCTATTCCAATGGCGCGAATGATAATTTCAAAGGCGTTGCGACGCTTTTTGGTACGGGGACTACAAATTATCGCAAGGCGATTATTTGGGCGACCGCTACAACGGCGCTGGGATCTCTTGCGTCACTTTTCCTCGCAGATACCTTGATCAAAAATTTTTCAGGAAAGGGATTGGTGACTGATTCTGTAGCTATGGCACCGGAATTTGCGGTTGCTGTAGCTCTTGGAGCGGCTCTTACGGTGATATTAGCGACCAATATAGGAATGCCCATTTCTACAACGCATAGCTTAATCGGCGCTCTAACTGGAAGTGGACTTGTGGCGGTCGGCTTAGATTTCAATTTTCAAAAACTGGGTGCTACATTTTTTCTACCGTTGATTGTGAGTCCGGTTCTCGCGGCCGTTTTGTGCACCGGCGCCTATATGGTTTTTCGGAAAGGACGAGAGACAGCGGGGATTACGAAAACGACTTGCGCATGTATCGGCGAGGCGAGACCTGTATATACACTGCAGACGAATTCACAACTGACGATGGATCATCCATCCGGGCGATTAGAAATCAATGTGAATTCATCAGAGAATTGCAGGGAAATCTATGCAGGCACATTTATCGGGGTCAATGCCCAAACGCTTTTAGACACGGCACATTTCATGACGGCCGGGGTCGTCAGTTTTGCGAGAGGGCTTAATGACACGCCCAAAATGGCAGGATTACTGCTACTGGTTGGCGCGCTGAATATTGGATATGATGTTGCCTTGATTGCGATGGCGATTGCCGTCGGAGGATGGTTGAATGCGCGTAAGGTGGCCGAGACGATGAGTAAAAAAATTACTCCCATGAATGATGGCCAAGGTTTTACGGCAAATTTAATAACATCGCTGTTGGTAACGACGGCCAGTTTTAACGGGCTTCCGGTTTCTACAACACATGTCTCGGTGGGCTCGCTGTTTGGAATCGGAGCGGTAACTGGTAGTGCGAATTGGAAAGTAATACGAGAGATAGGTCTCTCATGGGTTTTGACATTGCCTGTGGCGGCCTTGGCCGGTGCTGTTATTTATTGGATTATTATTTTTATTCGATTTTAGAATTTACTATTTTCAATTCTTAGAAGGAGATTCATGAGCTATCTCGAAGAAACAAAAAATGTTTATACGCAAGCGGCTTTAGAGCCAAATCTAGGCCTTTGTTGCACGACGACACCCGTCTGGCGCTTGCCGGAACTATCCATGCCGAATAGAATGCTTGAGATGAATTACGGATGCGGGAGTACCATTCATCCGCGTGATCTGGTTAACAACCCGACGATTCTATATGTAGGTGTAGGTGGCGGTATGGAGCTTTTGCAATTTTCCTATTTTAGCCGCAAACCGGGCGCCGTGATTGGCGTAGATATCGTTCCGGAAATGATTGAAGCGTGTAAAGAAAACATCGTAGAAGCGGAGAAACAAAACCCGTGGTTTAAATCAGACTTTATCGAACTGAGGAAGGGAAATGCGCTTGATCTTCCTATCATGGCAAACACGATTGATGTAGCGGCACAGAACTGCTTATTCAATATTTTTAAGGCTGAAGATTTGAAAAGAGCTTTACAGGAAATGTATCGGGTTCTCAAACCAAATGGGCGGCTCGTGATGTCCGATCCCGTATCGGATCATAATATTCCTGATAATTTACGTGACGACGCAAGGTTGCGGGCACTTTGTCTGAGCGGCTCGCTTTCGCTGAGAGAGTATATCAAGATGATCACGGAAGTTGGATTTGGGACGGTTGAAATTCGTGCGAAGCGCCCCTACCGTATTTTGGATCCGGGTCATTATGAAACGGATCAACCAATCTATATCGAAAGCGTGGAAGTGTGCGCTATCAAGGATCCTATGCCGGCCGATGGACCATGCGTATTTACCGGAAGAACAGCTATCTATTATGGAGATGAGCCGCTCTTTGATGACGGAAAAGGACATGTTTTGAACTACAATCAACCCCTTCCGGTTTGCGATAAAACCGCATCGGCGCTCTTGTCGCTGAGGAAGAGTGATATTTACGTTTCCGAGTCAACGTACTTTTACGATGGCGGAGGCTGCTGTTAGAACCGGGCAATTATATAAGTTCCTAATCGCGGTCGCGGTTAGCGGTGGCACGTGTTTTTCACAAGTTACCAGCGAAGCCTATAAGAGTATGCTGGAACGGATGTATAAGAAGACCGTTCCTCTCATCGCATGTGAAACATTAAAAAATAATCATGCGGAGTTCATTATTCTTGACACCCGAGAGCAGGCGGAATTCCGTGTGAGCCACATACAAAATTCCAAGTGGATCGGATACGATGATTTTGACACCCATCGACTCGAAGGAGTTCCGAAGGATGCAAATCTCGTCGTATATTGTTCCGTAGGCTATCGCAGCGAACGGATCGGCGAAAAATTATTAGCGCTTGGGTACACTAATGTAAAAAATCTCTACGGCGGCATATTTGAATGGGTCAATGAGGATGGGAAGGTTTACAATTCCACAAACAAAGAAACAAAGGACATTCATGCCTTTAATATGCATTGGGGAATCTGGCTACAAAAAGGGTTGAAAGTGTATTGAGTATGGCGGAAGTCTTACAGATCATAATAGATTCGTATGCGGGTTATTGGAGTTTTCTCGTTGAAGAAGTCCTTCATCCATCGTGGCATAACTATTTCTATTGGTTAATCGTCCTGTCGATCTTGTGTTGGGCTCTGGAGATTGTTTTTCCGTGGCGCAAGGGACAGTCTATAGTCAGGAAAGACTTTTGGCTGGACGCGTTCTACATGTTCTTCAACTTCTTTCTATTCTCACTGATCGCGTACAATGCGATATCGAATGTTGTGGTTGAGTTTTTCAACAGAGGACTGCAGTCTATTGGTGTCACAAATCTGGTTGCTCTGGAAGTAGGATCGTTACCGGGGTGGGTTCAATTGCTGATCATGTTTTTCGTCCGAGATTTTATCCAGTGGAACATACACCGACTGCTGCACCGCTCATCGTTTTTATGGGAATTTCACAAGGTGCATCATTCCGTTGAGGAAATGGGATTCGCGGCCCATCTGAGGTATCATTGGATGGAAAACGTCGTATATCGTACGCTGGAATATGTACCGCTCGCCATGATCGGATTCGGTATAGAGGATTTCTTTGTCATTCACATTTTTTCACTCGCGATCGGTCACCTGAATCACTCCAATATCAAACTTCCCTTGGGCCGACTTCGCTACATCTTCAATAGCCCACAAATGCACATCTGGCACCATGCCCGGAATATTCCAAAGCCGTATGGTGTCAATTTCGGCCTATCTCTTAGTCTTTGGGATTATATATTCAAAACATCATACCAGCCTCGCGATGGCGGATTGGAACCATTGGGATTTGATGGTATGGAGACCTATCCGAAAAAATTTATCGAACAAAGCCTTCATCTACGATAGTACTGCAAACTTCCAGAGTCCTTGTAATTTGATGTTCGCCATTTCTTGCACGTTGCCTGCCGATTCAATATTGTCAAGGGTTACGTTCGTCCACATAAAGTTTAGAAATACTCGACTCGATAAAAAAACGATCGGTATCAATCTTAAATTGTTCCGGATCTACGGTAATGGTCTTCGTTTGCCATTCCGTCGTCGGCGTAATGGTGTGGAAACGGTGACTATCTATCGTGATCCGGATTGGCATTCTAAATTCGCTTACATCGGCCACCCAACGGTACTTTAAGGTTGTGACGTCTCCCTTTTTTGTGAGCTGAGTCTCGAGTTTTGGCAGTTTTGAGTTTTTCAAATATTGAGTGAAGAAATAGCTGTAGTCACTTCCTGTCATTCGGTTGATTAAACTGAAAATGCTATCGGCGTGAATGGTCTTATGTTGAAAACGACTTTGAATACCACGCAAGATAGCGAACCAAATTGAATCGCTTCCTATCGCATTTCTCAATGTATTAAGCATCAGACCACCCTTGCTGTACATGTCACCTGAACCTTCCTGATTCACATCGTACGGCCCGATAATTGACCGGTCGTTGCGGACATTTTTCTTATTGCCGTTCAGGTAGTTGAGGGCGGCCTGATATCCGTAAAGTCCTTCGATATAGATGGATTCGGAGTAATTGCCAAAACCCTCATGAATCCACATATCGGCGACGTCTTTTGATCCTACGGCATTACCCCACCATTCGTGCGCCGATTCATGAATAATGATAAAATCAAAAAGAAGCCCTTCTTTGGCGCCGCCGGTACCTCTGTATCCATTCACATACTTATTTCCATAGGCCACGGCGCTTTGGTGCTCCATACCCAAATGAGGCGACTCGATCAATTTATACCCATCGCGGTAAAATGGGTATTTTCCAAAGTATTTTTCAAAAACCGTCATCATGGGCCCTACCTGTGCAAATTGGGCTTTTGCTTTTTCCAGATTTTCAGGCATGACGTAGTAGTCACAAGTAAGCTTGCTTCCGTCGGAACTTGTAAAGACCTCATCAAAGTGAGCGAATTTTCCAATGTTTACGGTCACGTTATAATTATTGATAGGGTAAGTAACGGCCCAGTCGAAACGAGTCCAATTGGAATCGATGGCTTTGATTTGACGCAGCCGGCCGTTGGAAATATTTGAGAGGCCTTTCGGCACCGTGACGCGAATCATCATACTATCGGGTTCGTCGGCCTGATGATCTTTATTCGGCCACCAGAGGCTTGCGCCCGTACCCTGGCAGGCGACGGCAGCCCAAGAGTTACCTTCGGCGTCCTTCGTCCAGATGAAGCCGCCATCCCAAGGAGGACGAACAGCGACAATGGGTTTTCCGGAATAAGTCATCACTATTTTTTCACTAGAATTTTTCTTTACCATCTTCGGAAAGCGAATGAAAATAGCGTTGAATTCACGTCGGAAAGATAGAGTTTTCTTGTTCCATTCAACTTTTTCGAGCGTCATATTTTCAAATAGATCCACTTGCAGACTGTCGAAATCGGCCAGAGTTTTGAAGGACATGGTGTTCGAGCCGCGAATGGATTTGTCCGCCGGATCAATTTTGACATCCAGATCATAGTGCGTCACGTCATAACAGGTTCGTGCCGGACGAAGAGCACCTCGTAAGGAATCGGCACGGGAAAATTGATTACGATCTTGAAGTAATTGAGCATCGAGGCAAGATACTGCGATCGTATGATAGGCGATTAAGAAAATGAAGGATTTAACGTGTTTCATGATTCTCCTGATTGGTTTATCTGTAAGCTATAACGCTTTTTCAAAAAGTTCCAGTGTTATAGTCTAAACAAAAGAAAGAGCCGAATCTTTTGGACTCAGCTCTTTAACTTAAAATTATTTAAGAAAATTATTTTTTACTTCGAGTCTTTCGGCTTTGAAAGAATATTCTTCAACTTTTCAATTTCTCCGGAAAGGCGTTTTTGTTCGCCATTCATGCGCGCTACGTAGACGAAAAGTAAAATCCAGACTATGGCAAAGGCTGAAAAAAGAAACGTAAAATTTTCCATGGCTTAATTCTCCGGTGGATAGTAACGGGCATAGATTAGATCACTAAGGCGTACCGCTTCTTTGCTAAAAGGATCGATTTTTTGATCGTGCAGAATATCATCCACCACAAGAATCGCTTCTTTCCATGAGCGCACGCGATTTATTTGATTTATGAATTGCTGATACTTTTCAATATCGCCAAAAATCGCTTTGATGAAAATCTGTTCATCTTTGGGTGTGATGACCGTTTGAAGAAGAACGAGATTGTCTGATTCTTTGATATCTTTGATTCGAATCGCCTGAGTGTCATCTGAAAAACCCTTGTTAAGATCCTGTTTCGCAAATTGCCCCGTCACCTCTTCCGCCTTATCGGGAGCGAATTTGATCGTCATGGTCTTATTGATGCTGGAAATTGTTATCGTTTCGGAGGTGCGCTCCTGAGTGATCGGGCGCAATTCATCTGTTTTTTCGCGAACCGGCTGTTTTGAAAAAATTTCCTTTATGTCTATCAATTCCCCGGTGTCTTCTTTTGGCACCGAGGGCTCTTCTTGTATTGTTTGTATTGGCGCTTCAGCCGGAATGACCTTCGTCGCGGTCGTCCGGTCACCCGATTTTTTTTCTTTCAACATGATAAATCGTTGAAGTACCTGACGCAAACCGTACAGATTGATCTCCGAATTACCAAGTTCCTTTTCTATTTTGATCGCCGTCTCAAAGTCCCGCAAAGCCCTATCTTTAAACGCACGAATCAAGATATCAATTTCGATCGTGTTACCGGCTTTACCGCGAAAATCATTAATTTCCTTAATGATAAGGCCGCACAATTTTAAAATATTTTCCAAAACCGCCTGACCAAAGAGACTTTGATTGATCTCATTGATCAAAAGGCGAAATTGGAACTTATTAAAATGTGTGATTCCCTTGGCTTTGGTAAATTTCTCCAAAGCATCCGGATAGTATCTGAATTTTTCAAATTCACGAAAACGCGCAATAACTTCGCCTACTTCACAGGAGTCGCCATCTGAAAACAAGATCGATTCCATGGTTAGCAGAGGCTCGGCCAAATAGCGGAGGCGCTCTGAAAGCGTATTCTTGATGATGTCCTGGAATTCGTCTTTTGAAAAAATCAAATTACGTTTGAGTTCATCCAGCAATTGATCAAGAGGCTTTGTTGCTTTGTCATAATTCAAAAACATGGACGCCGGAGACTCAAGGATGCGGCCCTTCTCCGCCTGGAAAATCGACTCATAACGCGCTGTGAATATCTTTTTCACAATATCGTCGGCCGCTTTTCCGGTCAAGTCGTAATAGGACCACGAGGTTTGCGAAGGGTTAATTTTTTCGCGAACCTGCTCGCAGATTTTTTCAACGATCGCTTCAAACATAAAAAGCTCTCATTTCGCACTCATCGTACCGGGCGGAGTCCGGCATGAGTTGTAAATTTATCGGTCGTGTCAGCCATCGACTCCGCGATGGGATGACCTGGTCCAAAAACAATTATTCAGCCGCCCCGTCTTCGTCGCCTTCTTGCATACTCGTGATATCCGAAATGGTATCACCCTCTTTGAGTTTTACCAGACGGACGCCTTGCGTATTGCGTCCCATGGTTCGAATATCAGCCATCTTGAGACGGATAACCATGCCGTGTTCCGTGATAATCATCAGGTCCTCATTATCAACCACCTCAC
>JANNSF010000002.1:0-26065 GCA_031402315.1 bacterium
GCATCTATTTTAGGTCGTCTTCAGTGCCACCAACCTCTTGAGGTATTATGAAAACAATTATTCTGATTCTCTCCTTGGCCTTAAATCTGGTCAGCCAGGAAAAAAAGACGATTGCCTATCCCGATTTTGTCGACCTGAAAAGGGTGGACGAACCGGCCATCTCTTCCGATGGACAATGGCTTCTTTACGATGTTCGCACATACACACTCGCGAGCAATACCTATTCGTCGGCTATCTACCTGCAGTCTTCAGATGGTAAAACACTCCGCCAACTTACCGGCGCAGGAAAAAAAGATTTATCACCCACATGGTCGCCGGACGGGAAAAAATTTGCCTTCGTCTCCAATCGCTCCGGGTCCTATCAAATCTGGACGATGAGTATTGACGGCGGCGAACCGAAAATTCTGACTACCATTTCGACCGAGGTGTCGGCGGGTGCAGGACTGGTATGGTCTTCTGACAATAAATTCATTCTGTTTGCCTCGGATGTTTTTCCGGATTGCGCCGACGATGCATGCAATGAAAAACTCAATACCCGGATGGATAACAGCAAAGTGAAGGCGAAGGTGATTGATAAATTGCCGTTCCGCGTTTGGGATTCGTTCAAAGACGGAAAACGCTCCCAGCTTTTGATTGCCGATGTGACCACTGGACAAACCACCGATATTATTCAAGGTGATTTTGATGTGCCGCCGATTGATCTGGGCGGAAGCCGCGATTTTTCAATCTCTCCGGATGGCAAAACTGTCGCTTTTACTATGAATGCGGATCCACATATCGCATGGTCTACCAATAATGATGTTTTTACAATGCCGATCAACGGCGGTGAAATGAAAAAGATTTCAACCAGCGGCGGCGCGGATAATAATCCCGTCTTTTCGCCGGATGGAAAATTCATTGCATTCAATTCTATGAGACGCGCCGGCTTTGAAGCGGATCAAACGGATCTCATGATATATGAAATGGCGACCGGAAAAACCGCAAACCTCACTGAAAATTTTGATCGTTCGATCGGAAAAGTTGTTTGGAGTAAAGACGGAAAATCGCTTTTCCTTGAGGTCGAAGATCAGGGTTATCATGTCCTCTATCAAATCACTTCGACGGGTGGACAGCCCAAGAAATTGACAGAAAAAACCTACGATAATCTCGTAGGACTATCGGCGTCCGGGCTCATCTCGCGTCGGACGAGTTTTACGATGCCCCATGAAATATTTTCAATTTCGACCGATGGGAAAACCGCAAAACAACTCACACAAGTTAACACCGAAAAGCTGGCGATGCTCAATCTGCCTAAAGCCGATGAATTTTGGTTCAAAGGAGCCGACTCGGCAAACGTGCATGGCTTTCTATTGAAGCCTCCGCAGTTTGATGCTGCGAAAAAATACGCGATGGTTTACCTCGTTCACGGCGGCCCGCAAGGTGCATGGACCAATTCATGGAGCTGGCGATGGAACCCTGAACTTTTTGCGGCTCCGGGATATGTTGTCGCTCTGGTAAATCCGCGCGGCTCGACCGGATATGGTCAAAAATTCACCGACGAAATTACAAAAGACTGGGGCGGGCGCGTTTACGTGGATCTGATGAATGGCGTGGACTATTTGATCGCGGCCAATAAATTCATCGATCCGGATCGCATCGGTGCAGCCGGCGGAAGCTACGGCGGATATATGATGAATTGGATGAATGGTCACACCGATCGCTTTAAGTGCTTTGTATCTCACGCAAGTATCATGAATAAGTATAACATGTACGGCGGCACCGAAGAGATGTGGTTTGAGGAATGGGAAACCGGCGGCCCTTACTGGGAAGGCAATAATAAAGAACTATACGAGAAAATGTCACCCTACAACTATGTTCAAAATTTCAAAACGCCAACACTGGTAGTCCATGGTGAACTGGACTACCGGGTCCCTGTGATTGAGGGCGTAAATCTATTTCAGGTTTTGCAGCGCCGGAATATACCTTCCAAATTCCTGTATTTTCCGGACGAAGGTCATTGGATTTTGAAACCGCAAAATGGCCAGTTGTGGTATCAGGAAGTCCATGGATGGCTTGATCGCTGGCTTGTCAAAAAATCAAACTAGTAAACAAGTATGAGCGCGGTATTGTCAATAACGAACTTGGCATTCTCGTTTTTAGATTGAATTTCCCTAGGTAAATCGCTATCATGGCGAACTTTTTAAGTTCTTGCAATTTAACAAATTGACTGAATGATGTCATTTATCCTTATCCTCCTTGTTGCTTATGTTTTGGGTTCCATCTCGCCGAGCATTCTAATTTCTAAAATGGTAAAAGGTATAGACGTGCGGACAACCGGAAGCGGCAATGCCGGTATGACTAACGCCATGCGTCTGCTGGGAGCCAAATGGGGCACTCTGGTTGCTTTGATTGACGTAACCAAGGGATTTGTGGCTGCGATGGTTGTTACGAAGTTAATGGGTAGCGAGATTGAAATGGATCCGGTCTTGCTTCGCATACTGGCCGGAAGTGCAGCGGTAGCCGGCCACATTTGGACAATTTTTCACGGATTCAAAGGTGGCAAAGGTGTTCTTACACTATCCGGAGCGGTTTTAGGAGTTGCGCCGATTCCCATTGGAATTTGTCTCCTGATTTTCTTTGCAGTATTCGGTATCTCCCGTTATGTTTCTTTGGGCTCAATTATTGGTTCTATTTGTTTACCCGTTATTATTTTAATCCAAAAATATTTTTTCGGACAGGACGTTTCACCCTACCTTCTTGGATTCAGTTTTTTCGTCACCCTTTTGATCATCTATACCCATAGGGCTAATGTCGGCCGGCTGATGCGTGGTGAGGAAAAAAGGGTTGGCGCCAAAAAAATTGAGACGCCCGCCCCATGAAGCTATCGTTTCGGATAAACCCTAAGCACGTTCGCTTTGGAATTTCAATCTTTATAGTCGCCTTTGGATCCTGGCTCATTTCGATGGACGTCACTCGGGCTTGGTCGGGAGACGTTGACGCGGTGCTCCTATTTGTATGTTTTGGAATACTGCTTGTTGCCATGGTTCAATTGGTACGAAGATATTGGACCCTGATTCTAGACGACCGCGACACGCTCGAAGTATTTACGCAAGGCGCCATCCGCAATCAATCCCGCGTCATGCCTTTTCACCGTGCGCATGAACGTGAAAGCGGAATTATCAACGAACGCGGGTACAGTTACTCTATTCGCGATGGCGAGACAGAAGTTCGACTTTCGCTTATTTTTCTTGGAAAAGAGACGTCGGATCATAAAACCATTATCGGCGAGCAAGCCCTTCTGACAACCGCGATTCGAATTCCCCAGCCTTTTGATATGGTGATCGTAAATCCTCGAACAGATATTCGAGAGTCGCTGGATGTCGAGTTTTACGCGCCGCTTATTTTGAATTCCAAACGCTACTCTTATCACCGCCATGGGCTTGTCTTTTCCAACTACAATAAAAATAAAATTCAGGAAATTTTTGACAATCCCTTTCTTCAAACAGAAATGATAGATCTTTTTGAAAGATGCCATTTCAAATTTGCTGTCTTTGATACACGTCATGCCATGGCTATTAAGAACGCAACCGTTCACAATATGTCCCGTGATATAGAAACCTATCCTGTATTGGAAAACATCAGTCGATTAATTGCATCCTACTACCAACAGCCGATTCTAATTTAGTTTATTCATATTACAATCAAAGGAGACCCCTTGGACCAGAACAACAAAATCACTTACGGTGCTGCCGGTATTGCAGCCCTCGCCATTATCCTGAGCGTTTTTTTATTCACAAAAATGAGCGGCCTTGAAAAAGGCATTTCGAAAGTCGGATTCATTAAGTCCGATATTATTCTCTCGCAATACAAGCCGGCCATGGCGATTCGTCAGCGTCTGGATGAAGAAATGGGGGATGTGAAAGCCGATTTGGATAAACGCGGAAGAGAACTCGAATCCATGAGCGCCGATCTCGAACAAAAATCCAAAGTACTTAGCAGTTCGGCCATCCAACCGCAAGTCGCCGTATTTCAACGTAAACAACAAGAGTTCTATCAGCTGCAACAGCAAGCCCAGCAAGCCGTAAATCAAAAGCAGGGACAATTGCTCGAACCGGTTTTCCAGGACATTAGTACATTTATCAATAAGTACGGAAAAGATAATGGTTATGCGGTGATTCTTGGTACTCCCATGGAAGGCGTTGTTGTTTATGGCGACGCCGGTCATGACTTGACGGACATTATTTTGAATGAGATGAATTCCAAAGTACCTCCGTCAATGCCCGTTCCATTCAACAACAGCAGAGATTCAACAAAAAAATAAACCTATGCTCATTCGGGCGGGGTTGATCGTTCAGCTCCGCTCGTATTGACGCCATAAGCCTATGCCATCGGAATATCCATACCAAATACTTCTTTACTATCTCTTCACCCCTATTGAAGATCCGGAAACATTCACGCGCCATCATTTGGAGTTTTGTCAGTCGCTTCACCTATGCGGACGGATCATAATAGCCTCCGAAGGCATTAATGGAACCGTGTCCGGAACGATCGATGAAACGAACCGCTATACAGCGGCGATGAAAAGCGATCCTCGGTTTCATAAGATGGAATTCAAAATTGACCCATCATTGCGACCCGCGTTTCGAAGGTTATCCGTAAAGCAAAGAGATGAAATTGTTACGATTGGGCTACCTACGAATCCCTCTGAGAGAACCGGAAAATACCTAGAACCCGAGGAATTTTATGATGCCCTATCCAAAAAGGATACCGTTATTATCGACGCCAGAAATGACTACGAATACGATATGGGGCATTTTCGAGGAGCGATACGACCTGAAGTTTCATCCTTTAAGGAATTTCCGGACTGGGTGCGTAGGAATCTCGCGCAATTTAAGGATAAGACAATTTTGACGTATTGCACCGGTGGAATTCGATGTGAGAAATTTACGGGGTTTTTGCTAGATGAAGGATTTCATGATGTGTATCAGCTGCATGGCGGAATCGTGGAATATGGGAAGCATCCCAAAATGAAGGGCCGACTTTTCGACGGGAAATGTTTTGTTTTTGACGAGCGAATTAGTATCGACATCAATACAACAGAATCAGCCACAGTATTGACTAAATGTCTTTACTGC
The DNA here is from genome assembly GCA_031402315.1 of bacterium. Lineage (GTDB taxonomy): Bacteria > CLD3 > CLD3 > SB21 > SB21 > JANNSF01. The sequence goes on from JANNSF010000002.1 coordinate 5,115, forward strand.
GGCGAGACCAGCGATCATTTCATGAATTGCGCTCACCTCGATTGCCACGAGAGTTTTTACGCATGCCCGTCTTGTGAAAGGACGCATAAACGCTCCTGTTCGCCGGCATGCGAGGCTGCCGAGCACCACGAATATCGTGCTAAAGGCGAAGCCCTTTATGACAGTATCATTACGCCCCGGGGTCTTTTTAGCAAAGCCACATCATAAAAACTCATTTCGCAAAACGATAGATTTTCCCGTCAAACGAACAAAGATAGATTTCCTGATCACGGTCTACGCCAAACGAGGAAACATTTAGGCCGGACTTCATCAGCAACGAATTGACATACGTGTCCGTCGAATCACTTTCAATGGCCCAAATATTTCCGCTCAAAAAGTCGGTATAGATATACTTGCCAATCAAACCGTATAGCTTCTTCCCACGGTAGACAAATCCGCCTGTGATGGAGACACCTGACGAATGATTATACTGAAATACCGGCATGCTCAGCCCTGAGGAGTCGCAGGATGGATTTTTATAACACGTATTTCCTTCCATGAGATTCCAACCATAATTTTTACCCTTTTCAATAATATCTATTTCTTCTATTTCATCCTGTCCGACGTCCGCGGCCCAAAGGATGTGAGTTTTCGTATCAAAACTCATTCGCCAGGGGTTCCTCAAGCCAAAGGCCCAAATTTCATCGCGTCCGGACCTTCCTACAAATGGATTGTCAGGCGGAATGGAAAAGGCCGCTGTAGAGAACAATGGATGCACATCAATTCTTAATATTTTTCCAAGCAGGGAATTAAGATTTTGCGCATTCCCTTGAGGATCGCCGCCGGAACCGCCATCGCCGGTTGCAATATACAGATAGCCATCCGGCCCAAACGCCAATTGGCCTCCGTTATGATTGCTGTACGGCTGATTTATTTCAAGGATTATTTTTTCGCTGCCTTGATCCGCAAGATTGGAATCATTCGCATGGATCGAATACCGGGCAATCACCGTACGTCGTGGTTGAGAGGCAGTATAGTTTAGATAGAAGTACCCATTACTTTTGTAATTAGGATCAAACGCCAGCCCCAATAGGCCTTCCTCATTACCGATGCTATTGACCCGGTCGTGTATATCTAAAAATACACTTGAAATTGCAGTAAAGGGGTCGTTTCTAAAAGATATTATACGACCGGCTTGTTCCACAACAAAAATGCGATCGTCGCCGCAATTTTGCAGGTCAACCGGACGAGTGAAACTAACATTCGGAAAAGCTTTCTCTACCGTGTAGTTAATCACTGCTGGTGTACCGGGGCTATCCAAAACGGTCTCCGGTTTCGAACAAGCACCGAGCAGAGCCAAAAAACTAATCCTAATGAGAGACGCGTGAATACACTTGAATGCTATCTTGATCATATATTTTCTCTAATATTCCATGAACATCAAAATGAAGGGTATCCGATTGAAGATAAACAAAAGATATATTGAATTGATCCAACCATTTTTTCGCTTTTTCGGCATCTGGGGTTTGAAACACTTCGTCAATTTCGCTGCGCAATTGCCTGGTTTTATTAATGAAAACAGAATCCTGCAAACGCCATTCGACGGTATAGTCAATACCTTCGGCGACCACGGGTTTAGACGTGAAGGCGGTCAGCAAAAAATTGCGCTCATCCCCGTCTTTTATCAAATCGTAGTGCCTGGTCATTATTCGACCTTGGTCGGGCGTATGGCGAATCGACTCAAAAGCGCCGAGCTGAGAAGAAGAGAGCAAAATACCCTGATATCGATTACCACGCAATGCAGGAATAATAAAACTCAGAACACTAAAGAAAACGAGCACTCCGACAATAAGTTTAAAGGGAAAATACTCTTTAAGTGAAAATAAATAGACTATTCGGTCAGCCGTATACAAATTCAGAATAAATAAGGCGCTCATGAAAAACCACAATGTATCGTACATCGCAATTTTTGCACCAAATATGGTAAAGACCAAAAAGCCCGCCAGTATCGTGAATATCAACATCCCATGAAAATTAATATTTCTAATTAGATTCACACATCGTTCGAAGTATCCTCTGTAACACAAGGCTATGAGCCGAAATCCGAGTATTCCTACGAAATAGAAACAAAATGCCAGAAAGAATCGCAGGGCAGTCCAAGCGTCTCCCGGATGCCCAAATTCCCGAATATAATCGGAAGCCGTTCGGCTGATAAACCCGGTGCGAACCGCGAAATTATTAATAAAGAAAAAATTAGACAAAATAGCGCCGTTAATATTTCCCGTTCCCGCTACACACAACCACAAAACGGGCAGACTTGCAAAAATGATTACGAATAGCAGCTTCAATCCATGCCATTCTCTCCTAAAAAGCGCCCGCAGAACCGCGGTAATTGCGAGACCGGTAATTCCGATCAAAAATGTTGTAATCTTGACCTTGGCAAGAAATATCCAGGCCAAAGCACTCAGAATAAGCCATGATGCCTTTTTGCTTTCAAAATACAGATACGTCAAAAGAAACGCGTTCAAAATTAGGGCCGATGAGAGCACGATTGATGGATTATGAAATATTTGAAACTGAGTCAGTATCGGAGTCCAAAACGATTGCGTATCCGGAAGATACGATCCAAAAAACAATGTGTGCTCTCGGATTAGCCCTTTGCCCCAAAGTATAAGGGACGTCGAATCGTAGCAAAAGAGCATAATAAATACTGCAACAAGGCCGACTTTTGAATTCCACAGACGAGACGCCAGTGCATAGGTATTCAATGCAAAGGCCGTTAACACAATCGGAAGGAACACATATACAAAAATATAGAGTGGTTGATTAAATACAACAACGCGGGATAGGATATAGACGAATAAGTCCGGAAAAAAATGATAGCTGGCAAAACTGGTCGGATAGAACTGCAAAGTGGAGGGCAACGTCGCTTGGTCTAATTGCGAAACGAGGGACGCATGCCAAAGGATCTCCGTTGCAAATAGATTTCCGATACTTAGCCCGCGACCCTCCTGATGGAAATTGGCATGAATGTATAGGCCAACAAATAGAAGGTACAACGAGAAAAGAGCCGCAAAAACGAATTCATATCGACTAAATATCAAACTCTTCAAACTAAAACCACTTCGAATCCCAAGTCCCGCAAAGATCAGCGGAAGCAACAGAATGAAGTACATCGTGTAGGTTTTGGTAAAGATGATAGAAAGTACAAAACAAACGAAAGTTTGAATCACAATTGTGAACGAGATGGAAACGCCTAGCAGTTCTATCGCCGACAGTTCCCCCGCAAATTGACTTTGAAAGAGAATAAGATAACAAAACCACCACACCAAAAATACGACGAGAGGAACCAGAATTTCCATACGTTAAAGATTACTTTTTAGTTGTACTGTTTCACGATTTCCAGCGCACGTTGCATAGCGTCTTTCGGTTTCAGGCCTGCTAGCGAACGGCGAAGAGCCTGATTTTTTCCGGTTCTATCACCAAACAGTAGTTCCTCGTTGCGCGTACCGGATAATCCAATGTCAATAGCCGGAAAGATCCTTTCGTCGGATAATTCACGGGACAAAACCAATTCCATATTCCCGGTACCCTTGAATTCCTGAAATATCAATTCATCCATACGCGAATTAGTTTCAATAAGCGCGGTCGCAATAATCGTGAGCGAACCGCTTTTTTCAATTTGTCGTGCTGCGCCAAAAAGACGCTTCGGTATCTCCAGTGCCCGAATGTCCACACCGCCGGAAAGCGTGCGTCCGCTGCCCTTCTGATGAACGTTAAATGCACGTCCCATACGGGTCAGCGAATCCATCAGAATAACAACATGTTTTCCAGTTTCGACTTTTCGTTTTGCATAATCAACGACAATAGTCGCCAACTTCAAGTGCTCTTCGCCCGGACGATCACTGGAACTTGCAAACACCTCTCCGCGAATGGTACGCTTCATATCCGTTACCTCCTCCGGCCGTTCGTCAATAAGAAGAACCATCAGTTCCAATTCTTCATTCAAAAAACTCACCGAATGAGCAAGTTCTTGAAGTAGTCTTGTTTTTCCGGCTTTCGGAGGCGCCACGATGAGAGCGCGTTGACCACGGCCCAGCGGACAAAAAACGTCCATCATACGCATCGACATCGGAGAATCCTTGTCCACAAGCGTTATTTTCTGATTCGGCTGAATTGCATCCGACGTCGAAAATTCTTTGGTCGCTCGCCAAGCATCAATGGGCAGACCTTGAATTGCGCCTATTTCTATCAGGGATAATGTGCCGTTCTGTGTATCGCACGAGCCATCAATCAACGCACCGTTGCGTAATCCGAATTTTTCTATCAACGCAGAGGATACTTTAATGTCGTCGGCCGAAGCGTTTACTAAGTTCTTAATCGAACGAAGGTTTCCCCGTTTTTTTTCATCCAATACGAGAATGCCCGAGCATGATTCTAATGCCAAAAAATTACTCCATGTAAATTGATTTTACATGTTCAATTTAATACTTTAGCGCGCAAAAAAAAGAGAAACAAAAAATACTTTATGATCGAAATTTACGACATCCGCAAAAAACTTGACACGGTGAGAACAAAAATCTCAGAACTGCGGAGGTTTCTTTGACCTCGCTACGCGTGAGGAAAAAGTAGCCAATCTCGAAGCCAAAACAACTGTAGAGAATTTTTGGAATGACAACCAGCGGGCACAGCAAATCATGCAGCAGATTGCTTCCGAAAAGTCATGGATTGACTCGTGGACCAAATTTGACATGCAGGCCGAGGACTTGAATATGTTGCTGGAAATTGCTGAGGAAGAAAGTGATGAAGCAACACTTAAAGTTATTGACGGTGAATTAAGCGAGCTTGAAAAAAGTTTGGCCCATCTTGAACTGCGTGCCTATTTCACATCCCCCGAAGATCAAAAAAACAGTGTGCTCACCATTCATCCTGGCGCGGGGGGCACGGAATCACAGGACTGGGCAGAAATGCTGATGCGAATGTATCAACGCTGGGCTTCTCTGCGCGGTCTCCAGTGTACGGTCCTCGACATTCTTGATGGTGAAGGCGCCGGCATCAAGAGCGTTACCATGGAAATTTCAGGCGAATTTGCATACGGTCTATTAAAGTGCGAAAGCGGTGTCCATCGCCTTGTTCGCATTTCCCCTTTCGATTCCAACGCCCGCCGTCACACATCGTTTGCATCGGTTTACGCGTATCCTGAAATTGACGAAATTGAAGCAAAGATTACCATCAACCCTTCAGAAATTCGATTAGATACGTATCGGGCCGGCGGCAAAGGAGGCCAGAATGTCAATAAAGTTGAGACCGCCGTTCGGCTCACGCACATTCCAACCGGGACGGTGGTCGCGTGCCAGGCGGAACGTTCCCAACATAAAAATCGCGAAACGGCGATGAAATTGCTCATTTCCAAGCTTTACCAACTTGATAAGAAGGCGGAACGAGAAAAACTCGACAAACTTGAGGCTGCCAAAGCCGATATTGCTTGGGGAAGTCAGATTCGCTCCTATGTTTTTCATCCGTACAACTTAGTCAAGGATCACCGTACCGATAAAGAAACAAGTAATGTTCAGGCCGTAATGGATGGTGAAATAGACCCGTTCATTGAAGAGTGCCTTAAACAAAAAATTGTCCAATAACCATTTGTAAAGAAATCATGAAGCAATACCTGACCGAGCAAATAAAAAAGTCCCTTGACAAACTCCATATTCCGCGGCCTTCCGAAATCATTTTTACGAAAACAAAAGATGAACGATTTGGCCATCTTGCCACGAATGTGGCAATGATGCTGGCTAAAAATCAATCCACGAATCCTCGTGATTTGGCACAACAAATTTGCTCGTCGTTTCAATTCGACCCCGATCTCATTACAAAGTGCGAGATCGCGGGAGGCGGATTTATAAATTTCTTTTTTAGCCCACTTTACTTATATCGCCAACTTGCCATGATTATCCATAACGCGGATTCATTTGGACGGCATGATCTGGGTCAAGGAAAAAGAGCGAACGTTGAATTTGTAAGCGCCAACCCGACCGGGCCATTATCCATTGGTCACGGAAGACAAGCGGTTCTTGGCGATGTCATTTCGAGGATACTTGAGAATTCCGGTTACGAGGTGACGCGCGAATACTATTTCAACAATGCAGGCGGTCAAATGGCGCGGCTTGGCGAGTCTACGCGACTACGGTATATGCAAATTTTGGGTGAAGAAATCGCGTTTCCTGAAAAGCATTACGAGGGCGAATATATTCGTAATATTGCGCAAGGTATCTTTGAACAATATGGAGATTCCTGGCGCACTAAAAATTATGAGTCCTTCAAGGAAATCGCAGAAGGTGTTCTATTTGAAAACATTAAGAAAGTCCTAAAAAGACTCGACCTGGAATTTGACGTCTTTTACAACGAAGACTCCCTCTACAAGGAAAAAAAACTGGAGAAAATTGTACAGGCTTTCCGCGAAAAGGGATTAGCTTATGAAAAAGACGGGGCAACGTGGCTTAAGACATCCGAAATACAGTACGATCACGGGCCACAGCCCGACAAGGATAAAGTAATTATCAAATCTTCGGGTGAACCGACCTATCGTTTGCCGGACATGGCCTACCATGTCACCAAGTTTGAACGCCGGTACGATTTAATTGTCGATATTTTTGGTGCGGATCATGTCGCCGAATATCCGGACGTTCTCGCCGGACTAAAGGCTTTGGGTTTTGAAACCTCCCACGTGCGCGTGTTGATTCATCAATTTGTCACGCTGATGAAGGAAGGTGAAATTCTCAAAATGTCCAAACGACTGGCAAACTACGTGACCATTGATGAACTCCTGGACCTTCTGGGTCCGGACGTATTTCGATATTTCCTTATTATGCGTAGTCATAACTCCCACTTTAATTTTGACCTTGAACTTGCCCTCAAGCAGTCCCTCGAAAACCCCGCGTACTATATTCAGAATGCGCACGCACGCATTTCATCGATTCTGGCAAAAGCTCAGGAAAGGGGCTTTTTGGATGATCGTATTCTCAAAGCGAATTTGACTAATCTCACGGCGAATGAGGAAAGGTCATTGATTCAGAAATTGCTTGAATTTCCGGACCTGACGGAGCGGCTCGTCCTCTTGTTGGAGGCCCATCCATTGACGACCTATCTTGAAGAACTGGCGGGAATATATCACCATTATCAGACGGCCGGGAAAAAGGATGCCGGATTGCGTGTCATTACAGATAATGAGGAACTGACCTATTCAAGGCTCGCCTTGCTCAAAGCGGTCCGTATTGTAATTGCCCGCGGTCTTTATTTATTAGGGGTAACGGCTCCGGAGCGCATGTCACGCGTCGATACGGATATTGATGAAATTCCAAAGGAGTCTTGAACTAGACAATCACGTCAAAGCCCTCTTGTTTCCAGGCGCTTATTCCGCCGATAAGATTGACGATATCATGACGTCCCATCTTTTTCAACAAACTGCACGCAAGTACGGATCGGTCTCCGCCGGCACATTGTATTACCAGAGGCGATGATGATGTTAGTTCAGCGGCTCGTTTCGAGAGATAACCGAGATGAATATGTTTTACATTTTTGATATGACCTTCTGAAAATTCATTCGTTGCGCGCACATCTACGACCGTAATATTTTCTTTTTCGAGTCGGTCGTGCAGCTCTTTCGCATAAATTTGCTTAATTGCATCCGTCTTTAATCCTGCGCTTCTCCACTCCGAAAAATTGAAAAATCCGAGAAGTTGATCGAGCCCAATTCGTATGAGTTTTCTTTGAATCTCCATACGCCTTTCCTCCGGCGCAACAATTACAAATGGCTTATCGTAGTCGAGGATCCAGCCTGCCCAGTTGCTAAAAGACGCATTGCCTTGAATATTTAAGCTTCCCGGAATGTGCGCTTCAGCAAACTCGGCCTTGTTTCGTGCATCCACAACCGTAGAATCCTTTTCAAGATTTGCTTTGAATTCTTCAAGGGACAATGATCTGATCTTGGGAATTCCGCCAAGAATCGGGGCACCCTCTCGGTTAAGTTTTTTCATCATGGAAAAGTATTTTGGCGGCTCCGGCTGTCCATCAAGCAGCTTTTTAATAAATGCGCGTTCATCGGTTTCGCGCAAGGCCCAATTCAATAACTTCTCATACCCTACGGTTGTACTGGGGACGGCACCCAGTGCTTTTCCACAAGCAGACCCCGCGCCATGCCCCGGCCAAACTTGCACAAAATCAGGTAGCGCACGAAATTTCTTAAGCGAGTCAAACATCTGCTTAGCACCAATTTCCTGAGAGCCGACAACACCCGCCGCTTTCTCGAGAAGATCCGGGCGTCCGACGTCCCCGACGAATACAAAATCGCCGCTAAAAAACATGACCGGTTGGGATCCGGCCGGTACGTCCGTCAATAAGAAACAAATGTGTTCAGGAGTATGGCCCGGAGTATGAAAAACATTGAGAACAAGATTTCCAACTTTGATTTGGCTACCGTCGTTCAATCCGGTATGCGGAAACTGGTATTGCCAATCGGCGCCGCCTTCATCGGATAGAAGCACTTCGGCACCTGTCGCTTGGGCCAACTCTCGTACCCCACTCAGAAAGTCGGCGTGAATGTGAGTTTCAGTGATCTTTGTTATTTTCATCTTCTCACGGGCTGCAATCTCCAAATAGGTATCAATATCACGCTTGGGATCAATAACAATGGCTTCACCGGTCGCCTGGCAGCCGATGAAGTAACTCCCCTGAGCCAAACCCTTTTCATAAACATGCTGGAAAAACACTTCGTATCCTCCTAATAATATAACTATTCAAAACGCAATGCCTCAATTGGGTTGAGGGATGCGGCTTTTCGTGCGGGATAGAAACCAAAGAAAATTCCTATGCCGGTCGCAAAACTCATCGAAATTATGACCGACGTCATAGAAATGCTAACCGCCCAACTTGTGAAAGTTTCAACTAGAAATCCCGTTGTCACTCCAAGTATCAAGCCAATGATACCGCCTAGAACACTAAGGACTACAGCTTCCACCAAAAACTGCAAAAGAATATGTTTTTCGGTGGCACCGATGGCCATTCTTATGCCAATCTCTCGAGTTCGTTCGGTCACCGATACAAGCATGATATTCATAATGCCGATGCCGCCTACTATAAGCGATATGGAGGCCACGATAATCATCAAAAGTGAAACGGTTCTCGAAATCGATTTCGCAATTTCATTGACTTGCTCCTGCGTGCGGATTGAAAAATCATCGTCACCGTATGAGGGTATACGATGAGAGGAACGCAAGACTTCACGAATCTGTTCAATGGCAGCCGGCATATCCTCACCGGTTCGCACCGACACATAAATGTAGTCCATATTTTTATCCCCTGTCAACCTCTTTTGAAATGTCGAGAATGGGATAATAATCATGTCATCCTGATCCTGCCCGGAAGCAAGTTGTCCCTTGGGCTCAAGAACTCCAGCTACGCGAAACGGAATATTCTGAATCCGGATAATTTCGCCCGACGGATCTCGGCTTCCAAATAAATTGTTAGCCACCGTGGCACCAATGACGCACACTTTGTTACCGGCACGTGAGTCTTGATCGCCGAACATGGACCCTTTCGAAATGCCCCAGTTTCGTATCGTAACAAAACTTGTGTAGACTCCAAAAATTTGAGTTGCCCAATTGCGTTCGGCGAAAACGGCATTTGTGACAAGTCGAACCGCCGGTGTCTGGGCTGTCACAAGATCACAATGTTTCAATATTGCATCGCCATCATCGGTTTGCAGTTCTCTGGCAGAACTGATACGTATACCGCCAGCCGTCGTTCCCCCCGGACGAATCGTAATCATATTGGTCCCAAATGCCGATGTTTGCTGATCGATTTCTTTTTGCGCGCCTGATCCCACGCCGGTCATGGCAATAATAGACGCTACGCCAATCACAATCCCCAGCATAGTCAGTATCGAACGCATCTTATTGCGCAAAAGCGCATTAAAAGCGATCTTAAAAATATTTTGAAAATTCATAAACTTCCTTTTACGCGTTATTGACAATGGACGCTGCAAGAACTCGTTTCATCTCTTCCTCCGGTTCGAACCGTTTTTCGACCATGAAGTCTTTGATGATTCGCCCGTCCCGAAAGACAACGTTTCGTTTACAATATTGCGCAATATCATTTTCGTGCGTGACCATGACAATAGTGATGCCTTGATCATTCAATTTCTTGAAAATACCCATGATTTCTACACTGGTCCTACTGTCAAGATTTCCGGTCGGCTCGTCCGCTAATATCATGGAAGGATGCGCCGCCAGAGCTCTCGCAATAGCAACGCGCTGCTGTTGACCACCGGACAACTCATTAGGCTTATGATCAAAACGTTTTTCAAGCCCTACCTGCTTCAACGCCTCCAAGGAACGCTCACGCCTCTCTTTTGCAGCCACACCCTGATACAACATAGGGAGCTCTACATTCTCAATAGCGCTCGTACGGGAAAGCAAATTAAATCCCTGAAACACAAAGCCTATCTTAAAACTGCGAATTCTTGCCAATTCAACTTTGTCCATAGCAGCAACCGATTGGCCGTCGAGAAAATAATCTCCGGAAGTAGGGCGATCAAGGCAACCCAGCGTATTCATGAAAGTTGACTTGCCGGACCCGGAGGAGCCCATGATCGCCACAAATTCACCCTCGCGCACCTCGAGCGAAACGCCGCGCAAAGCTTGCACTTCGATATCTCCCATTCGATATATTTTTTTGAGATTTCGAACCGAAAGTAGCGCTGGTTTTTCAAGAAGAGACGGGTTTGATGTTTCCATAATTCTACTTACCCGGCGTCAAGCGCTTGCCAGGGTTTGTCGAAGGTCCAACGGTTGAAATCCCTGTAATCACAACCATCGATTCTTTCACTTTGTCACTTCGGATTTCAGTGTATTGACCATCGGAAATCCCCGGATCTACAACGAGCGGCGTCAATTCTGTTCCCGTCAGCATCCACACCATGGAATTATTTTTGAGATCAAATTTTTCACCCAACTGTTCCGAAAATATTTTGAATTGAGCCTGTGTAAGCACCGGTTGAAAGCGAAGCGCCATATTGGCAACCTTAAGTACATCCTTCTTTGTATCCACAATAATGGACAGATTGGCCGTCATCCCGGGCAGTAACTTATTTTCTCTGTTCTCAACTTCGATAATTACTTCATAACTCACAAGATTCTGCAAAACAATGGGTTGAAGCCTAACTTGTGCGACTCTTCCCTTAAAACGCTCTTCGGGATAAGCGTCAACATAAAAAGACACATCCTGCCCCATCTTCACTTTTCCAATATCCACTTCATCGATCGTCGCTTCAACCTGAATTTTCGCCAGATCATTGGCAATCACAAAAAGAATCGGCGCCTGTAGACTCGCGGCAACGGTCTGACCAACATCAACGTTGCGTGAAATAACGATGCCGTCAATAGGAGATACGATGGTCGTATACTGGAGCGAAACTTCGGCGCGGTGGTAGGCGGCTCCGGCCTGTTTATATTGCGCAATCGCCAGATTGTAATTCGTCAGGGCTTCGTCCTTTTCCGACTGCGAAATCAGTTTACGATCAAAGAGTTCGGTGGCACGATCGAGCGTTTTCTTCGATTGATCCGATTGAGCTTTAGCTTTTTCGGAGTTGGCTTCGGCTTCCAGAAGCTGGGCCTTTAGAAAAGTCGGGTCAATCTCCGCAATGATTTGTCCCTTCTTGACCTTTTGATTGAAGTCTGCACTTATTTTAGAAATCGTGCCGGTCACCTGCGTACCCACTTGCACCCGCATGACCGGATTGACTTTTCCGGTGGCGGTTATAACCACGGACAATTCACCACGTTGAATGGTGTCGGTTTTGTAGGTTTTCTCATTGGCCGAAGGCCGAAAGATAAAATATGAAATAGTCCCGGCTAGCAATGTTCCGCCAATCCACAAAAACTTCTTCGTCATAATACTCCTCTATCCCAATTTATTATTTCTTTTTTAAGGCACCGATCGTTCGTTGAAATCGGGCAGACTCCGTAAGATACGTGTAAAGCGCCGTTGTACGTTCAATTTTTGAATTCGCGACGGAAAAATTCGCATCCGTAATTTCTATTGCCGACCCTACTCCAGTTTCAAAACGCCCCTCGGCCAAGGTGAGATTACGTTCGGTCTGACTGACGATTCTATCACTTGCACGGTACCGTTCCTCCGCAATCTTAGCACTAAAGTAACGTTCTTGTACTTCTTGAACAATTTTTTGCTTCGCCACATTAAATTGAGAATTGGCAATCCGTATTCCTCCTTGTGCTTCCGCAATGTCCGCTCGAACGCTCAAGCCTTGAAAAATAGGAAATCCAAAATTGAGGCCGACGTTATACCCTACATTGTATTTCGAACTTCCGGTGATGTCGTCTTTTATGATATAAGGTCCTACACCACCTGAAGCTGTGATAATAGGATAGTATTGACTTTTGGCCGCTTCAAGTGAGGCCTTACCGGCTCGCACTTTCAAGTCTGAGATTGCTACCTCTTTACGATTGGCGAGTGCAGCCGATACAGATTCTTTCAGATTTGCGTTAAACGCCTGATACTGAAAATTGGAATTTGTTTTATATTCACCGGGATCTTCTGAAAATTCAGAAATTCCCATTGCACTGTTTAAAGAAACTTTTGCTAAACGACTCTTTCCTCGGGCATTTGACAACTCCAGTTCCGAGTTTGCCACTTCAAGTTCGGACTTAGAAACCTCGGATTCCGGGAATTTACCAACCTCATAGAAGCCTTTCGCCCGGTCTAGGTGCTTCCGCGATTGCGCGACACGATCTTCGTTAATCTTAAGAATGTCTTGAGAAAGCACATAGTTATAATACGCGATATAGACATTTAGAATTACATCTTCTTCCGACGAAGAAAGTGATAACTCGGCGGCCTCCATCAGTTTCTTTTTCGCCGATAGAGCCCTTTCCGTCCGTCCAAAATCATAGATAGGCTGCTTCATCGTCATACGAAGTGATGGGATTAATCCCCACCCGGACGGAGTGATAATCGGACTATTTGTTATGGCATTTGCGGACTGGAGGGCTGTATTGGTCAAATAGGCGCCGGCTTCAAGTTGGATTTGCGGAAATCGAAGCGATCGAACCTGTGTATATTCCGATTCCGCCGTAATAATCAGCCCCTGAGATGCTCCCAGAGCCGGCTGATTCTGCAGCGCAATATGAATGCAGTTGTCTAATGTCAACGGCTGGGTAGGATCTATCGACAGTACCATTTCTTGCGCAAGAACAGAGATACTTAAGAAAAAAAGAATAAGCTTAGTCATAAATCTTCTTTCATTTTTATCACCTTTGGTTCAACGCGTACTCTACAACAATATCCATGCCAATTTCGGTCACCAGTTAACTGCAATATATCCGTTAATGATCAATCGCAAACTGAAAAAGTGTGCTCTTTTTTCACAACTGAAATTCACGGTTCGTCAATTTAGCCTGAAAATTCGATTTGCGTTGGCTGTAGTTAGTGCGCCCAGCTCTTCAAATTCTAGCCCAAGGCACTCTGCGATTTTTCTTGCCGTATATTGCACGTACGAAGACTCGTTCCGTTTCCCACGAAATGGAACCGGTGGGAGAAAAGGGCAGTCCGTTTCGATTAGTAACCGATCGCGTGGGATTTGGGAAACCATTTCAGGTAAAAGTGACTTCTTATAAGTTATGTTGCCTGAAAGCGAAATATAAAAATCGAGATCCACGGAGACTTTCATGTCATCGAGACTCCCCGAGAAGCAGTGCATAATGCCCCTTAGATTTGAAAATTCTTTTTTCAACTCGGTGAGCGTTTGTAATAGATCATGCGTTGCATCACGATTATGAATTATGAGCGGCTTGTCGGTTGCACTCGCCAGTTGCGCAAATAATCTAAAACAATTTTTCTGAATATCGGGCGGCGAATCCTTCCAATAATAGTCGAGCCCGGTTTCACCAATGGCAACACATTTAGGATGTTTAGAAAGCTTTTCGAAATCGGGAATCATGGTTTCTTCAAATTTATGCGTATCGGTCGGATGAAGAGCTCCTGCGAAAAAAATCGTATCATGTTTTTCAGCCAAGGCCATCGCATCAGCCGTTGTCGAAAGATCGGTTCCGATGGTTACAAGCCCCTTGACACCTGCATCCCATGCGCGTTGAATCATTTCTGCTCGGTCCGTGTCAAAGTCACTATGGGTCAGGTGGGCATGGGTATCGAACAACATGAAAGCCTAATATTCCTTTCGAAAAAAGAAAATAAGATTGAGTATATCCGGTTGGTCCGTTTTGTCTTTGGGCGCCTGCTTGTATTCAAATTCGAATGTTTTCTTCCAACTTCGAAGTGGCGTTACCCAATTCATGATGCTGTCCGCCACGACTTCAAGCGTAAGAATCTGCCCAACCGTGGGGTCATTTCCGCCGGAGAAATTTACTGATACCGTCTCACTAATGCGCTTCCCAACTTCAATCGTTGCGCCGGCCCCACCGGTGGCGCTTGGCGTATATTCAAGCTTTGATAAACCCGCCTGGTTTGCGACCATGTTCAGTACCTGATTGACCGCAACTTGTTGAGCAAAATTGGACGCCTGAGAACCGCTGACTTTCGTAATGTCTTTTGTCTTTACGCCAAGAACAAGATACGTCAATATGTCGGCCGGCTCGGTAAGATCCGGCAAGGGGTTATCCGACCCGCGCTCAACCGCAATGATTGCAATCTCCGGCTTGAGAAGCGTACCCTTAACTTGGATTTTTGCTTCCGATGGGATGCTGGTTCCATCCTCATCTTTATAGTCGAATTTTTTGACGGCTTCAATATCCAAATTGGGATTTACCCCCGGCGCGCCCGTAAAGACGATTACGCCTTTGGAAATAAGAAATGCAATGCTCAAATACGCATACTTCCCTCCCGGCTTTGTATTGACGTCGCCATTAATAAAAAAATCTTCCGATCCGGGGGGCTTGGTTACACCAATATTGCCAAACAAGGTTAGGAGCATTTCAGCGCTTCGAATTGCATTCTCAGAATTTTCCGGCAAATCTACATTCAAATCGAGATCTAAGTTCTTATAAAAATTGTTTTCCGATTTTGTTTCCGATTTCTTAGAACTTACGCTCGCCGAAATTTTTGCCTTCGTCGGATCCACAACCCATATTTCAGAATTCTTGATCTGAAGATCACCTTTTACGTTGGTATAATAAAGCGATGGAGCTGAAATCATCATTTTTCCGGAAATGACGGCCGTATGCAGATAAGCCGTTTCAGATTTCGTATTGATCGGAATAAAATTATTGAACCGTGTCTCAATCTGATAGCTTATTTTTTCAATATTGTTAAAATCAAAATTCTTTAGAATACTCGTAAGGTCGATCGATCCACTCGCAAATAAATTTGATTTCGTGTCTTTGCCGGACTGCAGACTTAGTGTATCGAGAAAAATTTTCTCCGGCGTGAGATGCAGCAAAATAGTGGCGTTGCGGAACGTCTGCCCTAACGTAGTCCTCGGAAAGGTCAGGGTTCCGTTTTCGACTTTGATTTCGCCTTCCAATTTTGGTTTCTCTTTATTCCCACTAACGGTCAAATCAACCTTCAAATCCCCACGATTAAGCGTAAGATTCTTACCAAAAAAAGCCTGTAGAAACCGCAAATCAACACCTTCCGAGTGAATTTTAAAATTCATGGGTCGATTGCTAAACCGTTCCTTCACGTCTTTGAATGCAAGATCAATAGGCAGAAACCCACCGATTGTCATGGTTTTGTCCCGATTCTGATTGAGAGTCATATTGAGCTGTACCTTACGATTCAGATACTGCAAATTCCCCAAAAAATTGTCGTAGACAAATTCCGACGCTTTGCCTTTTTCAATATTCCATTCCGCCAAAAAAATGGGTTTTTCGAAACTCCCCTTCAAACTGCCGTTGAAATTCAACAATCCCTCAACGACGGATGACTTGCTGCCAATTAGCGTATTGGCCCGCGATAGATCGAGATCTTTGATTTTGATATCCAGATTTTGATCACCGGCGATGTCAATTTGTCCAAAAACGGAGACCAGTCCCTTACCTATATCAAGGCTGAGAGATCGCACATCAAAACTATTTTTTTCGATGTCAAAGAAAAGGTCTATCGTCTTATTGTTTTTCCACGTCTCCACCCACTTTTCATAGGTTGAATCAATAATAGGGTCGTCTCCCAGTTTGACTGTGACTTCACGCGTTCTGAGTGTTCGCCCGGCAATTCGAAATTGCAATTCATCCAAAAGCAATTGTCCGCGCTTTTCATTTTCTAACGCGAGATTTCCTTTTATGCTTGCAAACGCCTGAAGAATATCCTCATAAACCGATACTTCAAAAAGTGATTTTCCTTTTTCTTTTGTGATGGACGCTGAAAAATCGCGAATCGCCAAACCGTTCATTTCAACCAGATGGGAGTAGAGAAAAACGTCCGCAACAATCGTGGAATCCTCGCGCCTGAAGTCAAATGCCTTCTGAAGGTTACTCGGCGATAAATTATCAGCAAAGTAGCTGAATCGCAGTGAATCAATTTTGAGTTCCCCAAAAATAAACTTTTTGAGCGTCAACGTCCCATCCGTTTTTAATTTCTTAAAATTTCCACTCACACCACCTTCGTATTGCAACTTCAAATTCAGCGAGTCATTGAGCAACGAGTCATTTCCGATATACCTTTTGAGCAAAGAAAAATCCACGGTCTCAAGTGAATATCGTAGATCCACAGTTGAATCCAAGCCCATGGTACCTTTGAGTCCAAGATTGACAAACGGTGTCTTGATTTGCAGGTTGTCCAAATATATTTTTCCGCTTGCATGGCCTGCCTTGACCGTAAAATTTTGCAGATCCCGTCCAAGAATTTTGGAAGAATCGGAACTCAAAAACATTTTTCCGGACATGGTCTTGGGATTAAGTCCTTTACCATCATATACAAGCGCAAGGTTTATGGAGCTTTGTTTTGATGCGTCACCCATAAGATCGGCAATATTAAGATTGCTGAGTTTGGTTTCCAGACGATACGATTCATCATTAAGATTGAAAAAACCCTCACAGTTAAAATATCCGGCACTTGTTCGACCCTCAAATTTGGTGAGTTTTGCCAGTCCTCCTTTTACATCGGCATTGATCGTAAATTTTTCAATATCGACGCCAAGAGCACGCGATTTATAGAGATCGAGTGAGACAATACTTTTCAATTCTTTTGCCGTGGAACCTTCACCTTTGGCCATGAATTGCCCGCTTACAAACGCATACAGATCCTGGCGATTTAGAAAGGCACCGGGGTTTATCCCGTCAAACGCAAGTTGAGTATTGTATCGAATCGGGCCATTTCCAAGATCTACGCGGGCAGAGCCATTCAGCGTTCCGGCGGAAGTCAAGATCTTCAATTTTGGGATCTCCGCATACAGGTCATTTCCACTGGCATGAATATCGAGCTCCACTTTATCGATATCCGGCAAACCCGGCACCCAACCTTTAAGTTCATATAGGCTAAATGGGTACAAGCGAAGATCAGTTTCATAATTTAGAGCAATACCATGCGCGCTGTCGGGTAACACAAAATTACCTCTTGAAAAGATATCCGATTTTTCGGTTACAATCCGAAATTCTGAAATTTTCGCCCAAAGAGAGTCTCGTTCGAGAGGATTCAATTTTTGATGCGTCAATGATTTTGGCAGAGCATGGGCCTCGGCCTTCAACGTTATATTCTTAATGATAAGGGAATCTGTGGCTTTTTTGCGGTACTGGAATGCACTAAAATTCAATCGGCTAATCTCCGCCGTTTGTTTCTTGCCAGACGCCGAGGCTTTCAAATTGAAATTGAAATTCTTTATCGCACCTCGAAACATCGGCGTTTCTATATCAAAATTGCCTTCTTCAATTATCATAGCATTCAAAGCGATCTTGAATCCACCCAGAGGATTGGCATTGGAATCAATCGGATCCGGTGGCACTTGCGATGGTTTAGCGATTCTTGTAAAATTAAGAACTCCCGCGGAGTCTATCTCGACCCGTGCATAGGGCCTTCGCAGTCGAATCTCAGGCACGCTTACGCGGTCCTCCAACAAGTCCCAAAGTGAATACGAGAGACTAAGTTCTTCAAAGGCAATCGCGGTGGTATCACCAAACTTTAAAGAGCCTTGACGAATTTGTAAATTTGTAAAATAGTTGCCGTCTATTTCCCCGATTGATAAATGCGCGTTCAGTTGCTCATTGGCAATGACCGTAGCACGATCCCTGATAATTTCCTTAAATGTTTTTGTTTGAATTAAGAGGAGGATTAGTGTTACGATTAAGAGCACGCCGGACAATATCCAAAGCACGATTTTACCGGCAAGCTTAAGAATTTTCAAAATCCACATATGCAAAAAGGTTTCTAAGTGAGTTAGAAATTCAAGTGTGAAAGTACGATTTTTTTTTCGAATTATCAATCGGAGTTAATGTGTAATTTGGCTTTTGCCTTTCGCATAAATTCAAATTATTATGGTCTATGGCTCTTAGAATTTCACAATTGAAGATCGCTGTCATTGGCCGCGGCCGCGTCGGGTTGTCACTCTACAGGGCGTTAAAGGAACATCGTTTTGGTCGCGTTGTCAGTTTATCCCACAAAGCTCCTGGGGACAATTTCGGCTCGTGCAACGTTCTTATTCTAGCGGTACCGGACTCAACAATCGGGACTATGGCAAAAAAAATTGCCTATATTACTTTTGAGGATCCGTCTATAGTACTAGCTCATACCTCCGGTTTGCTGCTAGCCGATGAACTCGCGCCCGTCAAGCTGAATCACTCCGCACGGATTCAAATTGCGTCAATGCATCCCCTGCAAACGTTCAGCGACCGAAAGCAAACGGAACTCCGATCCATTTTTTTTGCAATTGAAGGTGATAGGAACGCTATTTTATGTGTGCGCCGTATTATCGAATTATTAGGAGCCCGCCATTTTCTAATTCGAAAAGAACAAAAGGCTATTTATCACGCGGGCGCCGTTGTTGCGTCTAATTTTTCGGTGGCATTGATGCAGATGGCCGTACGCCTCTTGTCCCACTTAGGAAAAAAGGAAAATGAAGCTCTAACTCTGTTGAGGCCCATTGTTCTAAACACCCTTCATAATATTTTTTCGGATGGCATTTCTAAATCGCTTACGGGCCCTGCTGCACGAAGGGATTTTAAGACTCTTCGCATTCACAAAAAAATGCTGCGACAAGTCGAACCTTTGTATATTTCTGCGTATAATGAATTGACAAAGATATGCTTGTCTATTCCTTTAAACGCATCAAAAAAGGGCCGTTCATGAAAAATGCTTGTTACAGTATTGTTCTGATTATTCTATTAGCCGGTTGCCGTGAAAATCTCGTTGATCCGGCGGATGAACAAAAAAGAAGAGATATTGTCGGACTCTGGCTTCGAACCAGAAGTACTCCCCCCTCGCCAAGTTCGACGACTCTTAATTTTTATTCGGATTCCGTCCATATCGTCGTGTATTTTGAGTCCGATCCACAGCGTAGTCTAGACTCCGTTTATAACTATTCTATCAGTAATAGCACCATAAGCTACTATTCACTGGACTCAGACGGTTCCTATGCCTTTCAAGGTGACAATTACATTGAGGCATTGGATCGACGAGAACTTGTGCTGAGTTTTTCCGATAACGGCAACAAGGTTGTCCAGGTTTTTGAGCGAAATCGATGATTATTCTGGGTATTGATCCTGGAACTCAGGTCACCGGGTTCGGCGTAGTCATGTTGACTAAGAGTAAACTAACCTATGTGGACAGTGGAATAATCGAGCTCTCCAACAAGTGGTCGCTCTTTCAGAAATTGGAAAAAATATACGACAGTATTGTGGATCTTGTCGAACTTCACAAGCCTACCGAATGCGCTATTGAAAATATTTTTTACAGCCAAAATGTGAACTCCGCACTGAAACTTGGGCACGCACGCGGCGCGGCGATTTTAGGGGCTCTTCATCACAATTTGAAAGTCGCCGAGTATTCGCCGAAAGAAATGAAAATGGCGGTGGTAGGAAATGGAAATGCGGCCAAAGAACAAGTTCAGTTTATGGTGAAGCAAATTTTGAATCTTAAACTCGAGATGACACTCGACGAATCGGATGGGCTCGGTCTGGCGATCTGTCATGCTCATCGCCTTGGCTCTCCGCGGGCCTCCGTCAAATCATGGACCGCTTTTATTAAAATGCATCCCGAACGAGTAAAAAAATAGAGCAGAAAGGGACTTATCGTACCAAGGTCATCTTTCTTGTAATTACCTTTCCTCCGGTACGCAATTGGTAAAAATATATTCCGCTTGAAAGAGAACTTCCCCTACTATCTTTGCTATCCCAAACAACAAAATGGCGACCCGCCGGCTTGGTCTCATTCACCAAAGTGGCAACATGTTGGCCCAATATATTATACACGGAAAGTTCCACTTTTTCGGATTTCGGAAGCAAATACCGAATAGTAGTCCCTGGATTAAAGGGATTGGGGTAATTGGGCAAAAGTTCTATCGTTGTAGGCAAAGGCGTTTCGTACGAAAGAGAATTTTCTGCGTAAATCTTAACGGTCTTTGCGAGCTCCTCCGGACTGCGTCCATTTACAAAAATGAAGCGCACACTATCACGCACATTAAGAATCGTATCCGGTGAGACCGTTCCCAATGACACCACCCAATAGACCGACGCATCCGTATTTTGCGCCTCAGTTGAAAATTTCGGTGCCACCATGCGATCAAACAACAGCTGATCGAGTTGGCCACGCGTCTTGCCCGTAGCATTAACCGTTTGATGCAGAAGCGCTTCACTTCCGGCAAAATCCATTGGACCCTTATTTATGAGCCCAATGCCGCTATATATACCAAGACCCTTATCGAATAAGTAGACAACGGACAAATTGTTCTTTGAATAATAGCCGGTGCAGTCGTCCGCAAGGCCTGAGCTACCTCCTATATCCCCATCGTAGCCGAG
>JANNSF010000003.1:0-9417 GCA_031402315.1 bacterium
AATCACCGAATCAATGGTCGCCGTCGCATCAAGCGTGGTTGTGGAACCATTCATGATACGCAAAATATTATAGGTGACGTTTCCCGTAAGCAATTGCGTAGTACCATTCATAGTCACCAAAGATCCCGTGGATGTAGTAAACGTCCCGGCCGCCGTGCCGGCAAAAAAATCGAGATTGCCGCCTACGGTCAATTGCCCGCCATTTGAAATATCTAAAACCGTACGGACCGCAGCTCCCGTGTTTAGCGTTACGTTACCAGAAACGACCAATGCAGAGCTTGACGTGTTGACATTGAGTTGTACAATTCGATTACTGTTGGCGGAACCCTGAACAAGGTCAACATTCCCATTAACTGTTAGCGTCACCGTCGCACCTACATTAATAGCAAAGGTTCTCGTTCCGGCCGTCGCGCTTGTCATGGTCAAACCACCGATAGCATTTGGAGGCGTTGCCGTGATATCAATCGTTGTTGTTGCACCAAGCGAATTGGGAATAACTACAATGTCCGCGCCGCCGCCGCCCGCTGTCTCTCCGGGATATGTGGATGTACTTGAGCCGCCGGTTTTCGTCCAGTTGGCAGCGGTGGTCCAATTCCAAGTACCTGTCGTATTGGCCGTAAATGTAGTCTGAGCCTGAAGATTAAGTGTAACAAGTGTCAGAAGAATACAAATTTTCTTCATGTTCTGCGATTCCTCGTTGAAATATAATAAAATCGATTTATTTCTTATTTGTAATAACTCAATTGCTAAAGTAACAAAAAGTCGATGTCAAGTCAATATTTTTCATTACGTTAAATTCAGTACGTGAAATCGGTGGCTTATGGGCTGATTTACAGCCAAACATGCTTATAGAGGATTATACAAAGGCACACCGCGGGTGGTCAGAAATTATTTCGTCTCGAAATAAAGAACTGGCAGATGCAAGCCGACAAAACGGGAGCCGTCTGTAAGCGCTTGGAGATAGAACACTCCTTAAAAACTACTCGCGGGCGGAACCCAGTGATTGCAGCTTGGCCAGAAGAATCTGGTCGATGCCCGATCCGTTGAGGTCCGCTGAAAAATTGGCATCTAAGATTTTTATTTTCGCAAGGCAATTTGAATTATCGCGCAACTGAAAAAACGAGGCGGCCTGTATCCAAACAAGATCATGAAAATCCACACGGCTGTCCCTTGAAAAAATGTACGAGGCATTGATTTGCAATGCGGCGTTTGCCTTTGCAATCGCATCCTGCGAATCGTCCAGCCCCCACCGCACAAAGGTCCAGCCTGCCCAGCCGTCGGCATCGGCCGGTGAGGCGATCGCAAAGTAATCCTGGGCTTCGCCGAGACGCCCAAGGCGCACACAGCACCAGCCTGCGCCCACGATCGCCGGAGAGCCTTGCGTCGGAATGAGTTCAATAAAATCATTCAGAGACTCTTCATAATTTCCGGAACCAAAAGACTGCCAGGCGCTCTTGACGGTTGTCTTGCCGCCGGACTTGTGCCCTCCGCAGCCTATCGATGCTAGCGCCGTTATTAATAAAACTCCGATTATCTTATTCATCTATACTCTCCATAAATTATTGATGTATTTTAAGATCATTTGACGAGTACCATCTTTCGTGCCATCGAATAATGACCGGCTTGCAGTCTATAAATATAAACGCCAGAACTTGTTGAAAGCCCCTCGTTTGTTTTGCCATCCCATACAATGGATTTGAATCCTGCCGGTTCAACATCTTCAACCAGTGTGCGGACTTCCTGACCCAGTATATTGTAAATCTTCAGTGAGACGTGTGTTGGTTCCGTAATCGCATAACGAATCGTTGTCGTCGGATTAAATGGATTCGGGTAATTCTGTTTCAAAACAAAATCCGTAGGAACTACCGTATGATTCGCATTGTACAATACGGCAATCTGCTTTGACGTGCCGGCGCTCTTAATCATCGCGACTACTTTTCCCTGATCCCCTTGCGATGGGATCTCAACCCATGCCTCACCATCGTATTGGTAAAGACCAATCTTTGCTTCATCGAAATCCGAATATTTTAATTTCAACTTCGCGACCCACTCCAAACCGTAGGTCATCTCAACCTTCAGGCTATTTAGATTTGTCGTCGCAAAGTATTCTATCACTCCATCGCTGACCCAGTTGAAGTTTTCAGGAATAAGCGGTCGGGTCGCTTCCTGGTTGACGATCAAATATCCTGCCTTGGTCGATGAAATAAATCTATAACGATCAAACCATACCGGTTTATCCAGAGTTGAAATTTGATACTGGCGATCAATGGTGGATGAATTTCCAACCATGTCGGTTGCGGTGATGCGGAAGGGCACACTTCCCTGGCTTACAATTGTATAGTTTCCAAAAAACAGGGATCCGGACTGCTGCATCGTAATGGGTTGAGAATTCGCCGTTACGCTGACCGACTGCAAGCTCTCGTTCGCTCCCACCGTCAATCGGAGGACGTTTAGAATTTCAGAGGACAACGCGCCTGCGAATAATACCGGCGGAGTAACATCCACAACCGAAACTCGAAAAGTATCCTTGACCGACGCAAGACCATCGCCGGCGGTTACAATGATATCAACGACTCCAAGGAAGGAAGACGAGCTGACAATATAAAGGCTATCATTAGAAATAAGGGGTAATACGCCGCTCGAAGCCGATGTTGCCGAAAAATTGAGCGTTAAATTATCACCATCCGAAAATACGGAGGTCAATTTGGAAATTAATATTTTTCCAAAATCCTGTTGCACGATGGTGTCTCGGATCGCGGCCGCAATGACCGGAACTCGATTGGTATGAACTACCGTGACCGCAAAAGTGTCGGCGATACTTAAAGCGCCATCGCCGGCCCGGAC
Organism: bacterium; assembly: GCA_031402315.1. Lineage (GTDB taxonomy): Bacteria > CLD3 > CLD3 > SB21 > SB21 > JANNSF01. Next base: position 2,845 of record JANNSF010000003.1, read on the forward strand.
TTCAATATTTACGGTTCCTGAAAAATTAAGCGTGCTCATCAAATACAAACTGTCGTTGACAACTTGCCCGGTTACGCCGACGGATAAATTATTCACGGAATAAATTAGTACGGGATTGTCAACGTCCACAAACCGTCCGGATAACACGGTGACAAAAGATCGACCAAAATTTTCACTGAGAGCCGTGTCACGGATCGCCAACGTCAATTTCGGCGCATCGTTGCTCGGATTGATCGTGAGTTGCATCGAGGCGGAGACTTCCGCAAGTTGCGGATCCGCGGCTTTTATGTAGATGGTCACCGTGCCATTCGAATCGTTCGCGGGCTTTATATAAAGACTGTCATTTGAGATCGTCGAGATGACTTTGCTATTGGATACTGAATCCTTGTACGTAAGGACATCCGTATCCGGATCTCGGAAAATTGAGCTGAGCTTGACGATAAATATCTTACCGCCATCTTCATTCACCGATGTATCTCGCGGTGCACTAAAGACAAGAGGCCCATCGTTGGCGGCATGGATCGTCAATACAAAGCTTGTGCTTACTTCTGCCTGAAGCGCATCTTTAGCGGTCACGACGACGGTGTCGTTGCCAAATATGTTTGTGATAGACGATAACTGAAGCAAATTACCCGAGACCGTTCCGTTTGCCTTACCCTGCCTTAATACAACAGTGTAGGTGAGTACATCTCCAGCATCAATATCCTGGATGATAGAATCTAAAGAAGCCACGATCAAAGCCGCAAAGTCTTCCGATACAATTTGGTTGGCTATTCCGCGGGTGACAACAGGCGCATCATTGACCGCGTTGATCGTTATCTGCAAGCTCGTAGAAATCGATGACAACGATGGATCAACCGCTTTGAGGTAAAGAACGGCAATACCGTTCGAGTCTTTTGCCGGTATAACATAAAGGCTATCGTTCGAAATTAGCGCCACGATTTTGGAATTTGATACGGAATCCGTGATCATCAAAAGGTCCCTATCCGTATCGTAAAATAATGCATTAACTTGCGTAATAAATATTTTTCCAATGTCCTCACTAAAAGAGGTATCTCTCGGGGCGGTTGCCACCACCGGGGCATCGTTGACCGGATTCAGGGTTAATATGAAGCTTGTCGCCGTCCGCTCCAGAGAAGGATCCGTGGCTTTTAGGTAAATTGTCACGACACCATTCGAATCGTGAACGGGAGTAATATATAAACTGTCATTCGATAGGGACGAAGTCACTTTGCTATTAGACACAGAATCGGTGTACGTCAACAAATCGTTATCCGGATCGTGGAATATGGAATTAAGTTTTGTGATAAACACCCGGCCGCCGTCCTCATTCATCAACGTATCTCTTGCCGATGAAAATACAACCGGCGCGTCATTCACCGCACTGATGGAAACTCTAAACGTATCGGCAATAGTAATGGCTCCGTCATCCGCGGTGACGCGCAGATCCGCGACTCCATTTGAATCACCCACGCTTGTCACATAGAGCGTATCGTTTGAAACAAGTACCGACAATCTACTTGATCCGCTGATAACGCTTGCTCCATAGTTCAAAGTCGCATTGTCAAGATCATCGAACACGCCGGTCAATTTTCGGACAGCGACCTTGCCGAAATCTTCGCTAAGGGTGGTATCGGGGATAGTTGAAATAAGAAAGGGAATACTGTTAAACTCATCCGCGCCGATGTCCGGAGTTGTCACGCTGCGTATGTAGCTGTCAATATCATCCGCATATCCGGAGAGTGGAGTGCCGCCGGATGCGATGCCGGAGGTAATAAGGGAATCAATATGAAGATTCGTCGAAGAAACAAAATTCGGTTTTTCGCCAAGACTCTGAGCATCCTGAGCGGTTTGGACCCTCCACGCCACAATCGTCGCAGCGTTCGTCGCGTTGTTTTTTCCTAAAGTCCCATTCGTGCCATCCGCAAAATAATCATTATAATTGCTCGTAAGGGCCGTTGTATTATTCAGTCCGACGGTATAGTGCCGGCGTGTCGTCGTAGCTGATCTGCCATTATAAAAAATGTTGTTTCTGAGATTGAGCGCACCGGCCACCGTTCTTACAAAAGCGAAGGATGAATCGTTGGCCCCGCTACCGGCCAGCCGCACGGTATTGAAATAGACGTTGAGCGGCCCACCTTGCTGACTGATTCCATGAAGCGTGGAGCCGGCACCTCCAGCGTTCGTCGGTGACAAATTGACGAAGTTATTGACCAATACATTTCCGGTAATCCTTGTGCCGGTCTGAAAAATTCCTGCAATTACTGCGGCGGTCGCTGTTGTCCCAAGCGAGTCGATTCTGTTTTTTTCCACCGTGGTGAACGTCACGCTATCACTCGAAGCATCGAGGCGAATCCCATTGACGCCGGTCACCGAGGCTCCGGCCGGACTGGTCATATAGATCTGATTACTACTAATCAAAGTCCCGTATGCGCCTCCGCCTAGCCGGACGCCCACACCATTAGTACCCGTTCCGCCAAAATCGTGAATTGTATTGCCGATGATCAGATTAGACGAATCCCGCAGTCCCGTCACGTTCGATCCAAGAATCAGTATGCCCGATGTCGGTCTTCCGCCCGTACTTCCGGCGATTTCGCAATTTTGTATAGTGTTTCGACTGCTTGTACCAAACACGCCAAGAGTACTTGCGGACGTTGTCACATTAGGGTCGGCAATCCACACGACGCCAAAATTCGTAACCGATCCATTAGGCGTATTTGTTTTTAATATAGAATTCTTAATAACGTTTTGTTGTGAGCCCTCCGTAAGCTGTATTGCGGCGGCCCCGGTCACACTGAGATTTTCAATGGTAAGTCCCCGCGAAGTGCCGACGCCGTTGGGCGCCCCATCGAGCGTAAAATTGCGCATTCCCCGAAAGCGCAGGAGAGGGCTTCCGGCAATGGTACCGGAAATGGTCGCCGACGCAACGGAAAGTTTTAAGGTCACGGGATACGTCAGGGAGCCCGGAATAAAATCCAGATTGACGACCGCGCTTTCGGATGTGCTTCCTCCGACCAAAATATCCATGGCGCTTGAAATCCCATAATTTCTTAACGTATCGAAAACGGCGCGCAGATTAGAATACGATGCCGACGGAACGGTAATCGACGAAATCCCGAGTGGCGTCGGAGGCGTAAAGGTGTATCGCTCGTCCAAAGCCGGCATTGTGATGCGCAGAGTATCTATTTCAACCGTCGAACTAAAATTATTCGTTCCAATAGCCTGCAGTGAAAGAAAGTGATTAGGACCACCGATAGGATCATTAATGCCAATGGATGTTGAATTCGCAAGGGTTGCCGAATACGGAGTTAATACCTGACACGATCCATAGATAAATTCAAAATGGCCATCCGCATACAATTTGACCATAAAATTTTGTTTAAATGCCGCGTAGGTGCCGCTCTTGTAGACATTTTTCCAATGGGCAGTAAATACCCCTCCCGACGAGCTATACGTCAAACTATCGACGAGATCAATTCGCCAAGCATCCCATAAAGGAGCCAAAACGGGCTTATGTAAATTTGTTGTTGACACTCCGTCCAAATCGTTGACCGCGGTTGTTCCGGAACCTTGCGTGCCTAAAAGAATATACCCATTAGTTGACAGTCTTAGTGTATCGTAAGAGATTCCATCGTAGGTGAAAACAAATCCGATTGGTATAGCCGTGCTCAGACCGCTGAAGACATTTCCAGATTGAATCGTAATCGGAGTCCCCGTCAGTAGTGGAGCATAGTTTCCCGGCGTTACGTCACGCGACCGGCCATATCGTTCCACGCCAGCCGAAAGGGGCTGCAAAAATATAACTGAAAAACCTAAAGCCAGAGTGAAAATCCTTTTCATAACCCTATCCTGTTTATTCTAATTCATAATTTATAGTAACTTACGTCGTTAACCTTTTGTTGGTAACAAGTTCTGTGCCAATCCTGATTGGTCAAATATTTGATTTAGCAAACCGTTATTTTGAAAATTGTCTCATTGTGAACCACCCAAGTCTATGCTGCCTCATGATAGATACCTTTATCATAGAGTGATCCCATTTTGCTTGCAATGACTTCTGTCATTTGTACACTAATGAATCCTGACAAAAAACCCTGACGCCTAAAGCATCAGGGTTCTTGAATAAAGCTTTCCGGTCAACGATTCACAATCGTCCCATTTGCGGAACTACTTGAGTACCATCATCTTCTTAGATTGAACGTAGTCTTTCTTCGAATCTAAGGAGCGGGCCGTAATGCGGTAAATGTAAACACCGCTCGATACAGCATGGTTCTTTTCATTCAGACCGTTCCACGTAATTCCATAGAATCCGACATTTTGCGTCTTATCGACAAGGGTACGGACCTCCTGACCAAGAATATTGTATATCTTAATGGTCACCTTTGAAGCCACGGGCACTTGGTACTTAATGGTCGTTGTCGGGTTAAACGGATTCGGATAATTTTGTCTCAGTGCAAAATCCTTCGGCAATTCGCCATGTACAATTATTTCCTCATGGTACGTGATGATGCCGCCGAACGACACGTCCGCGAGGCGATAGGCATACGTCTTACCTAGCTCAATGGCATTATCCACTTCGGAATACATGGTCGCCGATGTTTTTGAGCCCTGACCCTTGACCGTTGAAACAATTTTAAAAACGGACGAATTATTCTTCGCAAGAGTTTCCTCGGCCACTTCACGACGCTCGACAAGCCAATACGCATTTTCAATTTCGCTTTCTGTTTTCCATTCAAGTCGTATAGCGCCGTCTGTCGCATATCCTTCAAAGGAAGTCAATTCAACCGGTAAGCCGATATCGGTCGTAGCCGAAGAAAGAACGAGCGTATCTTTTATACCGGCGACAAAGGGATATCCGTTTACCTGGACTGAGTTGCGAAGCACATCGCCCACAACGCTTGATACACCGGTAACGGTATCCATGCGTGCCCAAAGGCCATCACGGCGTCTCCACACGTTCAGACTGGCTTCGACATTTCCACCGAGTTCATTTTGGCCGTAGTACAGGCGAAGCGAAGTGACCGCACCGCCGTTGGTAGGCGTAACTTCATAGTATCGCGCTACCGTCAGCGCCGACTCGCTGCCGCCGCCAACTTTAGGAATATTAAGTGTGTCACCGACCATACGGATCGTCGTACTGGCCAAATTCGTGGCACCGGTGACGACGTACGCATCATTTCCATAAACGACCGTCGAACCGCTTGCGGGAAGTGCCTGCGTCTCATTAAAGTTCCAGCGTACTTTTCCGAAGGGAGCGTTAGTATTGTCATTTTCAAAGACCGCGCCAGCCATACTTCCTTTGTAGTCGGAGAATGTTATGCTACCCGTTCCGGTATGAGCAACGTTAAACGTAGTTCTTCCGGCGGCGACCAAGGAGTCAAAACGTGTCGCCGAAGGGGTAATTGATTGCGCGTTTTGCATCGTCAGGTATGCTGTCCCAGAACCATTTTGGAAATTCACGTTGGATAGGTTATTCGTCGCGTCGACCGAACCGGTAGACGATACGGTAATTCCGTTTCCATTGGTATATTCAATAGTAGCAAACCTCGCCAGCAGATTTCCATGCACCGTAGCCGTATATCCTCCGCTTGCGGTACGACGTGTTATGGTCGCAATGCTAACGGTCGAAGTACCAACCACTCGAAGACTTCCGCTGCTGGTAACTGTCGCGCGTGTACCACTGAATAATTGCCAGATCGATCCGGCGTCAAGATTGAGCGTACCGGTTATGCCTGTCGTATCCGATCCAACCGCATCCCCAAATGCCAGCGTACGGCTATTCGCAAAAAGAGTACCTGCGGTTACCGTCAGATTACCATTTACACTAAGTGCCGAATTCATCGTAACTTGACCACCGCCCGTTTTATTAATAACCAGCGATTCAAACGATTGCGAATTTGTAGAAAGCGTTTTGATTCCTGAACCATCCAGAGTAACAAGACCCGATCCGGCTGTGAATACCGCCGCGCTATTAGCCCAGTTGCCGGAGATAACAATGGAATTGGACCCGTTGGCCAGAGTACCCGCCGTCAAAGTAAGATCGTTCGTAACCGCTAAATTATTCGTACTAATGGTCGCCGTCCCGGATGCTTTATTCATCGTCAGATTATAGAACGTTTTGCCCGCGCTTGTTCCACCGGTTATTATAGTTTGGGCTCCGGTTCCATTGAGCAACACTGTACCTGCGCGTGCCGTGAACGTCCCGCTATTACTCCAATTACCGCCGACATTCACTTGATAGTTGCTTGCTGTGACGTCCAATGTACCGCTAAGGATATTAAGATTACCGCTTACGGTCATCGCTGCGGACGGTTGGAAGATCGCACCGCCATTGATGGTCAAACTATCAAACGGCGACGCACCGAGCGTAATATTTTTTGTACCCAAAACGGCCGTCAGGATGACCGTTGAGCTTCCTGCATTGAAGGTGCCGGTATTTGTCCAAAGGTTACCGACCGTAATCTTTGAAAAGGAAGTCACCGTATCGGTCAGAGTACCAGCGTTTGAAAGTGATTGCCCAACGAAAAGATTTCTACTATTCGTAAGCGTCAGTATCCCGCCCGGATTGATTGTGAG
>JANNSF010000004.1:0-1548 GCA_031402315.1 bacterium
ATAATTGGAAGACGATAAAAGATTCTTCATTCGAAGTAGCAATTCTTCCATGGGGAGCAACAGAAGCTCACAATTATCATCTGCCTTATGGAACGGACATTATCGAAGCAGAACAAGTGGCAGCAGAGTCTGCGAGGATCGCATGGGAGCAAGGGGCTAAAGTAACGGTGCTTCCAGTCATTCCATTTGGTGTTAACACGGGTCAGTTTGATGTAAAACTGGATATGAATATGAATCCCAGCACACAACTTGCAGTTCTTCGGGACGTAGTGGAGGTGCTAGACAGACAAGGGATTTACAAGCTCATTATTTTAAACAGTCATGGGGGCAATGATTTTAAAACTATGATCCGTGAGCTGGGATTAAAATTTCCGAGGATGTTTTTATGCCAATGCAACTGGTATCAATCCGTTGATCAAAAAGAATATTTTGAAAACAAAGATGACCATGCCGGTGAGATGGAAACGAGTGTAATCTTACATTTAAGACCACACCTTGTCAGACCTTTATCTGAAGCTGGTGATGGAGCGGCAAAAAAATTTCGATTCGCTGCCATTCGCGAAGGCTGGGCATGGGCTGAGCGCAAATGGATGCAAGTAACAAAAGACACAGGCGTTGGCGATCCACGCAAAGCATCAGCCGAAAAAGGCGAAAAGTACTTTATAGCAGTAACTCAAAAAATAAGTCAGTTCTTTCTGGAAGTAGCGAAAGCGGATAGAAATGATTTGTATTCCTAGTTACGTATCCTACATCTATTAGATGTAGGACACGTTGCTTAGTTTTTTTTTGGCGGATCAATCATAATATGAGCGCGGTGTGTGCCCGGGTTCATGATCCAAGGCATACCCGGAGTGGTTGGTTTTGCAGGCAGTCCAGTGCTTTCTGCAGTAGCAAAAGGAATATATACAACTGATCTCGAATAACCATCTTTTACTTCACCGGTTTCGGCATTGTATTTATCGGCAGGTGCTGAGTAAGCCACAAGATTAGCAGGTTGTTTGTTCATCTCAAGTTTGCCACTCTTTACTTCAGCTTCACGAATGGTAAAAATTTCATCGAAGCTTTTTCCTTCTTTCTTTAACTCGCGGCCACGCTTCATGAAAGGCTCCAGGCTTTTGTGATAGCACGATACATTAAGTCCGGGTTGGGCAGGATCATCCGCCAGACAAACCAATTCATTCTCGCCTTTTCGCAACACAATAAATTCGCCTTTAGGCGAATAGCCATACACCATCGCCTTCTCGCGAGATTCTTCAGCCGCGGCTAACACAGCTGTTTTGATTTGTACTTCAGAGGAAGGAATAGTCTGGCCATAAGATAATCCAGTGACCATTTGAAAAGTGATAACGGCTATTAGATATTTCATATTTCGTTGTCTTTTATTTTACTACTTACTACTTATGTCTTACTACTTTTTGCTTTCTACTTATTACTCTTTACTTCTCCCTACCATCCAATTCCATAATCTTCACCATGATTACTTGATCCGCCCCAGAAGCTCCCGTGCTTCCAATCAAAATAGATTGCGTTTATTGGCCCTGAGGTGCG
>JANNSF010000005.1:0-5028 GCA_031402315.1 bacterium
ACAAAATTCCCGATTTTCACGCCATTGGCAATATTGACATTTTGGCCCATCACACATTTTTTTCCGATTCGAGCTCCCGGTTGGACATGCGAAAAATGCCAGATTTTTGTGCCTTCACCGATTTCTACGTTATCATCCACCACCGCGAGAGGGTGAACAAAATAGTTTTTCTCAGACATGCGTTTTTAACCTCTCTTGAGCTTGTTCCAAAATTTCGAGGACTTCGAGCGCGTGTTCGCCGTCGGTCAACGGTTTTCTGTTATGTTTAATACATTCATAAAAGTGTTTGTGTTCCTCCGCAAGAGGCTGACCCGCGCCAAATTCTACAGATTCAAAATCCACGTCAAATTTTTCAATTTTTCCATTGACGTGCGTAAAGCCCTTTTTATAAAACTTCAACTTATCGGTTTTGAGGGTGTCTTCAAAAACGAGCATCCCTTCATCTCCAATTACTACGAGACGCTGTTCTTTAAATGGATGAAGCCAACTTACAAATATGTGCGCATGGATGCCGTCGGGATAATTCAGATACGTGAGCGTCGTGTCCTCCACATGAGTCTGCACAAATGCACCGCCTTTGGCTTCGACTGAGAGTGGGCGCTTTTCGATCAAAAGTTGCAAAATCGAAATATCATGCGGCGCAAAACTCCATAGACTATTTTCTTCGGTTCGAATCGCGCCAAGATTCAACCGGTTACTATAGATATATTGCAATTTTCCGATCCTACCATCGGTGACCATTTTTTTGAGTTTGACGACCGCCGGATGAAAAAGAAGAACGTGACCTACCATAAGACGCCGATCCATCCTTTTGGCCGTCGCAATCAGGTCTCGTGCATCCTCTGAATTTAGGGTAATAGGTTTTTCAACGAGTGTATGCTTGGCTTTTTCAAGCGCACGCTTGGCCAGTGCATGATGGGTTTCGGCAGGCGTGGCAATAATCACACCCGTAATATAAGAATTATTGAGAATCAACTCGTAATCGGTTGTAAAGTTGACCTTATCCGAAATGACTTTGACTTTTGATTCCGCCTCCGGGCGCGAATCGCAAACCCAAACATTTTCGCCACCTAATTCCTGAACAGCCGTTTTGACGTGGTTTAGACCCCAACTACCCGAACCAACAATCGCAATTTGCAGAGAACTCATAACTTCATATTACTCTTATCATTCCATAAATAGCAGTGGATTTTAGAAAAAAAAGCGCATAGACACAAGGTCGTCTTTAGCAAAATTCTTGTTGGATATTATTTCGAAATCCCGGATGCAATGCGGCTTACAGCGCATCCACTTCATCAACATATACGGCAATCGCCGTAAGATTATCCATGGCGCCGCCTCGATAAACGATTTCTTTTATCTCATTACAAAGACTCTGGGGGTCGGTATGGGATTTAGAAAGTCGAACGATCATGTCGGGTGGGACGTATTCGGAAACGCCGTCCGAGCATAGCAGAAAAAAATCGCCCGGCTCAACTTTGGTGTAGCGTGTATAAACTTCGATCTCCGCTTTGTGTGCAATACATCCCAGCAAAACATTGCGCATCGGATGGCGGCGTGCCTGTTCGGGAGAAATAATTCCTTTGTCGAGCATTTGCTGGACGATACTTTGATCGTGGCTGAGCTGATCAAATTCGCCCTGACGTACGCGATACACTTTGCTATCTCCGACATGCCCGATCAGCGCATAGTTCATATAGAGATACAGGATCGAAAGCGTGGATCCCATATTTTTGTATTCCGGTTTCTGAGCCTCTTCATGGACAATGGTATTGACACGATGAATGGTCCGTTCGATGGTCTCTAATTCACCTTCGATCGACAAGTCACCGCGGGTCGCATCGATGAAAAACTCATTAAATTTTTCGATGGTCATCTGGCTCGCTACTTCACCGGCAAGCTCACCGCCCAGACCGTCGGCCACAATAAACATATCCTTCGTAACGTAATGATTATCCTCATTATGCGTTCGATTAGGATTGAGTCCGCGATCCGTTAGACTCGCCACGCGCAATTTCATATTCTGTTCCTATCCGCCGTTCAAAAAATTGGTTCTAAATAACCAAAAAAAAAACGGGAGAATCAAGCCAAATTCGAGAACTTAAGTTTATCGTAGAGATTTCCATACGGCTTCCCCTTCCACCGTCGATCCCTGATCGATAAATATTACTGTTGTTTCCATGCCCAATATCTTTTAATTTTTTCTACACACTATTTAGAACCCCTTATCGGAGAATCCATGAAACAACTAATCTTGCTGATTTGCGCATCGTGGGCATTCGCTCAAACCGATCAATTGACCGTCAAAAAAATCGACATCTTTAAAAATGGAACAGCGTTCTTTACCTCGGAAGGCCGGCTGGGCATTACAGGAAACGAAGCCCTTCTTTCTCCTCTCCCCAACGCTGCCTTTGGAACGCTATGGATTGCTCCCATTGACAAGACCATTCAAATAGAAGGATTGCAATCCTCTACAAAATGGACTCTGGTCACCAAAACAGCCTCCGATCAGTATCAGATTTTGCATGCGAATATCGGGAAAAAGATTTCATGGCCCTACGGTACTGAAAGTGATAAATCCATGACGGGAATTCTAAAAAATGTATTCAAATCGGGTGAACAGGTCCTACTGCTCGTGCAGGTCGAAGGTCGCTTGATCAGTATGGAGAAAGGCTGGAACGCTCGGTTTGACTTTCCCGAAGGTGGAAACACGACCTGCGTGGATACACTACGACAAGAAGCCGTGAAGATCAAAACGAGCGGCGCCAAAGGAGCGGCCGAGTTTCAAATGGTTTACTTCCAGACTGAATTAGGCTGGCAACCATCCTACCGCGTGGACCTGCTCGACGAAAAGAATGCTCAAGTCGTTTTGTCCTCGACGATCGTCAATGACGCCCAAGACATCTCGGACGCGCAGATCAATTTAGTGGTCGGATTTCCTCACTTCATTCACGCCAATGTCTTGTCACCACTGACGAACCGAATCTCAATTCGTGATTTTTTTAATCAACTAAACGGGAACTCATCCTCCAATAACTCTTACTCCTCGTTTGGAGCCATGAGTAATCGCATGATGGCGCAAAGCGTAGCCTACGAGGAATCTACTCCGGACGCGTCCTCCTATGGTCAATTCACCGCGCTGGAAGGTAAGTCGGAGGAAGATCTATTTTTTTATACCCTCCCGAAAGTCACACTAAAAAAGGGTGAGAGGGCCTGGTTTCCGATTTTTTCGGCCACCGTTCCTTATCAACATATTTTTGAAACGTTCATTCCCTCAGCCCTCAGCGCGCCCGACGGCTACTACACCAATGAGAATTCAAAAAAGGAGCCTTCCGATGTATGGCATTCTATCAAATTAGAAAACACTACCAAAAATCCATGGACGACCGGCTCTGCGCTGACGTTGCAAAATGGACGATCTTTGGGACAGGATGTCTTAAACTACACACCGATTAAGTCGTCTTCGACCGTCAAAATAACATTGTCGCCGGATATTCGAGTAAGCAACGACGAGAAAGAAACGTCACGAAAAGAGGAGATTAAGAAAAAAGACGGTTATTATTACGACCTCGTCACTCTCGATGGGACCATAACGGCTCACAATTATAAAGACAAAGAGGCTAAACTTAAAATCACCCATCCGGTGACGGGGAAAATCATTCAGTCGTCTGAAAAGCCCGTCATTAAACAGCCTGCAACTTTACAGAGCGCGATTAATCAGGAAAATGTAATGACCTGGGAGATTACACTGAAGCCGGGAGAAGAGAAAAAATTGACCTTTCAGTACGAGTTGTTCTTAAGAAGATAATTTTTGGCAGGAAGCAGTCAACGGCCATAAAATAAGCGTCGTTTCATATTTTTCCCTTGCAGGCGAAACTATTTTTTTCTATATATGCCCCGCTTTGAAAAAAGCCGGAGAGCTAGTAGCTCAGTTGGTAGAGCAGCGCCCTTTTAAGGCGAAGGTCGTAGGTTCGAGCCCTACCTGGCTCACAAAACTCCCGATTCGTACAGAATCGGGAGTTTTTATTTTTGTTTTTAAAGGCATATTTTTCAACAAAGTAGAAATAAATTATTGACTCTCTTTTAAAAATTCCATAGACTATGAGTATAGTTTTTCATTTCTAAAACGTTCCTTTCAACAAAGTTTATTAAGAAACTTTAACAAATAAAAGGGTAACCGTTATGTTGCAGACGAAGAAATTAAAAGACGGTAGCAAACAAATTATCCTTAACGGAAAACAGTTTGAGGGTGTGACCAAGGTACTGTCGGAATTGGCTTCAAAAACCAAAGCTTCAGCGATTTTGTTTGCCGACATGAGCGGTCAATTGATCTCGCAACGCGGAAACACGGATAAGATGAATACGACCGTATTATCGGCGCTGGCGGCCAGTGACTTTGCCGCAACCGCTGAAATGGCTAAACTCGTCGGGGAAGATGCAAAGTTTAAGTTACTTTTTCACGAAGGCGAAAAACGAAATGTCTATTTGTCCAACGTCGGGGATAATTTTTTCCTCGTCGTTGTATTTGACACCAGTGTGACTCTCGGCCTCATTCGTATCTATACTAAAAAGGCGATCCAGAACTTGATCGATATATTCGAAGACCAAGCCAATCAATCGGACGATTCGGCCAAAGATCTTATTGATTCGGAATTTGGTTCTCTGCTCGGCGATGCGCTCGACGAGTCGTTCAAATAATTGATTTTTACCATTAAATTTTAACCATAAGAGGCACCTGATGTTTATCAACTGGGCTTTGCAAGAGATAAACCTGAAAATTGTTTATTACGGGCCGGGTATGAGTGGCAAAACCACCAATCTCGAATACATCCACTCAAAAATGGACCCTTCCCTTGCCGGCGAACTTGTTTCGCTTAAGACAAAAGAAGACCGGACGATTTTCTTCGACTTTATGCAACTTGAGGTTGGCCGTATCAAAGGCAAAAAACCGAAAATTAACCTCTACACGGTTCCAGGTCAGGTTTACTATGCATCCAGCCGTAAGGTTATTTTGAACGGTGTGGACGG
>JANNSF010000006.1:0-4279 GCA_031402315.1 bacterium
CTCCAAAAAAAACGACGCTTCCGCCGATCACTTCTTTGTCCCAGCCGAAATAGTTTCCAGCCACCATCAGTACGACGAGCGCGATCCAGACAACGACCATTTTTCGCCAGTCTCGTAAGAAAGCGGATGTTCGGGAAACGAAGATCTGACGCTTCGTATGAAACCATCTCCAGAACTTTTTCTCCCGAACGGCATCCGGCACCATCGACCTGCTAAGTTCTGTCTCCGGCTGCGTCGTCTCCTCGATCCGCAGATGCATATACTCGGACAGATCTTGCTCGTATTTCTTATCGGAATCCTGATTCATGCGTGCTTATAAAAATAACCGCGACCCAAACCGGTTCGCGGTAAAACGGATACGGATTGGATCAGCCGCCAAAACGAAATTCAGGATATAGGCACATGCCACCGTCCACGTACAGTGTGGTGCCTGTTATGTAGTCGGCTTCATCACAACTCAAGAAGGCTACCGCCGCGGCAACATCTTCCACTTCTCCCATTCGTCCATAAGGCATTTTGGTCATGAGATCGGCCATGCCTTTCGGGTCACTCCATACGTTTTGATTTATGGGCGTCTTGATCGCACCCGGCGCAACGGAATTGATACGGATTTTTTTCTCAGCATATTCCTGCGCGACCGATTGTGCAAATAAATTGATACCGGCTTTCGTCGCGCAATAAGACGCAAATCCCGCCCACATAATGACCTGATGGACGGACGAAATATTCACGATTTTTCCACGCGATCTGGAATTTGGCCGATTTTCATTTTTAAGCATTTGACGAATGGCGGCACGTGAACACAAAAAATTACCGGTGAGATTGACGCCGATAACTTTATCCCATTCCGCTTTTGTGACGTTTTCCAATAAATTGTGAATTTCAATTCCGGCGTTATTCACAAGAATATCAATCGTTCCGTATTCCTTATACATTTGCTGAAACATAGCGTCCACCTGCTCTTCATTGGACACATCCGCTTTTAGTCCCATGGCTTTTCCTGCGCCCGCCTTATTGATCTTTTCGACCAGCGCCTTCGTCGCGTCTTCATTAAAAAGCCAATTGATAATGACATCCGCGCCCTCGGCAGCCAGACGCTGAGCGATCGCCGCGCCAATGCCGGAATTTGCGCCCGTAACAAGCGCCTTCTGTCCGGATAATCGTTTTTCCATAACCCAAACCTCCGTGTTAATATGTTTTCGTGAACGTTCTTGAAAGGTGCAAAATTTTGTAAAAAATTCTGTCAAAAGCGAAAAGAATATTTTTCAAGTCGGCAACGCCTGGTTTCAGTATTTCCTTTAAATTCATCGCAAGAATAACCTTGCAGTGTGAAAATAGTTTCTGCCGCGCATGTGCCTGCTTCAAGTCAAAAAATTAAATCCGGAAAGGATTAATTCTTAATGGAACGATAAAAATCAAATAATGAGGGGCTAATACTCAATTCTTATCATTAATTGCGAAGAATTATCGTTAAAATGATTTGTGAATTTACTCTAAGACTGGCCGAAAGTCGGTATATAAAAATTTCGATTTGGCATGCCTATTGCTTTTTCTGATTTGAAATGGACAAGAAGTGCATTAAAGAAATTTAATTAGTAATCCGGCCAAACATGACTTATTCATACTATAGAATATTTAATCACCACTTAAGTTGGACTTAAAAATGTGTAATACGTCAAGCCAATGAAAGTTACAACAATATGCGCGTGATAATTCTTGCCATGAAGTATTTCCCGGCATCGGGAGGCAGCGCGACCTATGCGCACAATTTGGCCATGGGACTGCACAAACAAGGCTGCGACGTTTTACTTCTGGCTCCTCACTCTTCTCGTCCCAATTCAGACCACCTTCAGCCCTTTAAGATCCGGCGGATGCACGCTACATCGGAGGTCTTTTTTGGAGTTCGAACCCTGGTTGCCGCCGGCTATCTGATCCTTTCGGCAATGAAATTTTGGCCCCATGTTGTTTGGGCCTCAGCCTATGCGGGCTGTCGTGTTTTGGGAATTACAAATTTCATGGGTTACAAATCGGTTGGAACTATCCATGGCGGTGGCGTACATCGTGGCGCGGGAGCCAGCTTCACAAGCCGGCTGTTGAATCGATTCGGCAGTCTGTTTTTGAACAGGGCTGACGCGGTGGTGACCATCAGCGAAGAAGCAAAAAAATTGATCGATCTCGCCTTCCAACCGTCGAAAATCGTTCATAAAAGTGAAGTTCAGGTGATCTATAACGGCATCGATTGGAAGCCGGATCGCTTCGTCAGCAAGACGGAAGCCTTAAAACAATTGCCCGCATTAAGAAATAAAATCGTTCTGCTTACTGTCGGTCGTTTGGTCAAGGCCAAAGGCCACGATACGGTGCTCGAATCCATTTCTATACTCCGCGATAAAATTCCAAATCTTCATTATGTGATCGTTGGAGAAGGAGCGGAGAAACAAAATATTTCAAAGCGAATTCATGAATTGAACTTGGACGACATGGTGACTATGGCCGGATATGTTTCCGAGGCAACGTTGGAAATGTATTACGGTTTAGCCGATGTATTTGTGATGGCGGGACGCCCGACCAAAGAATTCATCGAAGGCTTCGGACTTGTCTTCATCGAAGCCGGCATTCGCGGAAAAGCAGTGATTGGCACGAGGGTCGGAGGAATTCCAGAAGCGATATCCGATCATGAAACAGGTCTTCTGGTTCCGCCCAATAATCCATCCGCTTTTGCCTCGGCCATTGAGCAACTCGTTAGCTCGATTGAGCTTAGAGAACGACTGGCTCACAACGCACTGCCCTGGATCGAATCTCATTTTTCACTTCAGGCTATGGGTAAAAAGAATTTAGCCCTATTGAATTCGCTTTCGGTTTCCTAGCCGATCCAAACCGCCCGTCGTATTTCTATCCGCCTGCTATTTTGTCTTTGACAGTTTGTTTCATTTTTTTTATACATAGACATGAATAAAGAAACGATCGAACTTCTCCGCTCAGTTGCCACTGCACTTGCCGTTTTTGTTCCGCTCGTCGTTTTTTGGCTACAAAAGAAAGATAAACTCCAAAAAACAAAATACTTTATCGAGCTCATGAGGGCGCATGACGATCTCACCGCACTGCGTGCCCGTCCGCAAGCCGATGAACTCAATGAAAAAATCGACCACCTTTTGCATGAGGTCGATGAGGAGATTCACTATTCTTTTGATCCCTTCGGTTTGCATTTTTTTATGCTGATTGTATTTGTAGAGGTCACAGTGCTTGCGACGTTGGTTTCTCAAGGGTCGGAATACATCAATCTGATTTTTTCAGGTCCATCGTATGAGAGTGGCCTCTATTTCCTCGAAGGTATCTTCCAATCCACGACGTCGCGCCTCATCTTGCTTATGATCACCGTGAGTCTTTCTGTTTTTATTACCATTCAAACGACAAAAAAGTGGCGGGAGAAATTTACCCGTGCCCTCAAGCGTAACTTGGTATTGCTGGCCGTGTTTCACGTGATCTTAGTTCTTGTCATCATTGTCCTAAGTCTTGTGTTATCGCTGCTGGATCCCATTATTCCCTTTTGGTAGTTAAATTAATCGATGGAGAATTATATGAAAATCATGAGCCTCATAGTAGTAAGCGTACTTATCGGCAGTTGCAAGAAGGAAGAAGCACTGCGTACGATGGTCAATGCCCGGTCTGCAATAGCACCCGTGCTTTTAAAATATACCGAAGCCTTTGAAAAAAATGATGCCGTTAAACTGGCCGCTTTTTATGATGAACAAGCGACCGTGCTGCAGTCTTTTATCGAGCCTATTCAAGGGCGCGATCGCATTGAAAGACAATTTTCGAATTTATTCAACCAATCCAAATTCTCAAAGGTCTCGTGGACCCTTGCGAACGCAGAATCGGACGGGCTTCTGGCATATGCTCATGGGAATTTTACTATGACACTACTCCCAAATGGCTTATCAAAGGCGGTAACGATCTCCGGTAAATTTTTGTCAGTTTGGAAAAAGGATCATACGGACAATTGGAAAATTTTAAGCGAAATGAGGGAAAGTAACGATTGAGGTCAAAAGCCAAGTTTGCCAATCATGGCGGAAAATAATCCCAAGGCTGCACCCGCAACAATATCTGTAGGATAGTGAACACCCAAGTAGATTCGTGAAATTCCGATAAGAATTCCCCAAAACAACATAAGAGGATAGGCCATCGGGAAGGAACTCGCCATCAACCCTACCATGACAAAAGCCGCCGCGGTATGGCCGGACGGAAAACTAAATTGGTCGGGGGGAATGATGCGCCGCACGAC
>JANNSF010000007.1:0-1684 GCA_031402315.1 bacterium
AGTTGATATGAATGGTAGCGATTTGTATGAAGTTGCAGATGGAAAAATTGTTCAAGTTTGGTTATTTTCTGAAGACCAACCTGCCGAAGACGAGTTTTGGAAATAATTTGTCGAAAATATTTTAAAGTAAAGTGTAAAAAAGAGAGCGTCTATTTTCGGGTGCTCTCTTTTTTTTACTGCTAACGCTTTCGGGCTTTCCGTTCGGGTGCAAAACTTACTTGTCATCTTAGCCGTGCCTTTGGCACTTTTGCTTGCTTTTGGTGTCGCGCGGGAATGAGCGGCAAGCAAATGTGCCAATGTTCGAAGCACCGAAGCTGTCCCACGGCATTGTGTATAACATCAGTGTATATGTTTTGAATATATTTCTTTTATCCAACCAATCCAAACTCCTTCATCGCCTTCGGAAAGTTTTTGTTCTCATGATTGGGTCGACTTAATTTTTGTAACACGAATCGTTGCAAGTCGCTTAGACTTTGCCATTGTTGCAAAGTGATTGTCCAGTTAAATTCTTTAAGCTTTTCAAGAAGAGATTCCTGTAGTTGATCTGGAATTGACCATGCTGGATTTTTTTCAACCTTCAGATCGGTTGCAACTTCGCCTGTGTGACTCTTTACCAATTGCTGAACATGTTTTCTATAGGTAAGTAGTTCTGCCTCCGTCTTTGCAGCAAGTGTAGTTAGGCTTGTTCTCTCCGGCAGCGTAAATTCGTTCCACTCCGATAATTTCAGCTTGATACCACACGCATCCAGTTTAAATCTCGCAATCATAGGAATGCAACGAATGCTGTCTTTCATAAACTCCTCTTCAAACTTGAAGAGTTGAGAAGGTGAAACAGCCTGCTGTAGTAAGGATTGCATTTTTGCAGAAACGGTTATTTGGCCAACGGCTTCAATCGCAGCCGCTGACATCTTCTTCACCGTCTTTCGAATAATGTCAATCACTTTTTCGCCATCGTGTTTGGCTGCAAATTCTTCGAGATAGAATTCGATGAAGACCAAACACACAACATCTTCCAGTAATTGTGTATCGGCATTGGTATGCAGTTCTTTCTTCAGCACCAGGAACTTTACTTTTTCAATTGCTTCTGAATCGTAGCCACAATTTGCCAAAATGCCTTCCGCGATTTTGGCGTGATGCATTTTCTCCTCTGATCGCCATTGCAGATAGCCTTTCTTATTAATAGGGTAGCTGCTTCTTGGAATCTCCCATCTACCGATGTGCTGACAGCGGGCTGCAAGTTTTACGGGTTCTGATGCATTTGGAGCGAATCGTTGGAGCCGCTCCGTCATGCGCTGGGCATACAGGATCTCTTTTGGAAATGATTTTCCTGAAAATTCCTCAAGGTTAGGATCATTGGAGTTGTAAGCATCGAAAGCTGCAATGGCTTTCGCGAATCGATCAGCAGAAATAGTCATATGTAAAGTTCATAAAAACGTCCGGCTTGGCAGCAGCCCAAAGTAATTAAAACTACTTCTCGCTGTTGCCAAACCTGGATTTTGGAGCATCTCAATAAATTTATACGTAAAAATACGTATAAATACTTGCGCAAATGATCTGTAAATACGTATAATTACTTAAATATAAGCAATTACGTACTTAAATCGTTTGCAATGAGGCGCAGCTTCTCACAGAACTTATAACCCACCATTCCATTGCCTACCACGATAATGCGCCTCATTGCAAA
>JANNSF010000008.1:0-7794 GCA_031402315.1 bacterium
ACCTATGCGCCGATCACGGTGACCGATACGACGACGGGGTTGAGTGGGCGTTCGAATGTACCTTTTATTTTTACTTTCTCGGGCTCCGGAATTATCAACGCTTCAAGCTTTGCTCGAACGGATTTTCCGACAGCAGGAGTCAATCCTACGTCGATCAAACTTGCCGACTTAGATAATGACGGTAAATTAGACATCATCCAAGGAAATTCAGGAAGTGAGGTTACGATCAACGTACTTCGAAACACAAGTACGTCAGGCAATGTAAGCTACGCCGCATATCAGAGTTTTAATACGAATAGTTTACCGCAGAATATAGCAATTGGAGACTTAGATGGGGACGGAAAATTAGACATTGTTGCGAGTAATTTGGGCGCTGGTAGCGGCACTACAATTTCTATTCTAAGAAATACCAGCACGTCGGGCGCTATTTCTTTTGCATCGAAATTAGATTTTAGTACGGCTGCCGGTCCTTCGGGAGTCACGATTGGAGACTTGAACGGTGATGGAAAGCCGGATATTGTCGTGGGTACACAAGGTGTGGCCGACTCCCTTTACATTTTTCAAAACACAAGCTCCAAAGGCAACGTTTCATTCCTGAGTCGTATTGACCTTAAAGCGTGCAATGATCCGCGAGGTTTGAAAGTAGTAGACATTGACGGTGATGGAAAGCCAGACATCATTGCAACGAACTTCAACGACTCGATTTCAGTTTGGTTAAATCTGTCTAATTCCGGTACCATATCCCCGAATTCATTTGGGAATAAAATCAATTTCTACGACCCGTCAGCGCCGTGGGGAATAGCTATTGGCGATATTGACGCAGATGGCAAGCCGGATGTTATAACCGCTCATAACACTTCCAATAACATTACGGCATTTCGGAATACAAGTACAATTGGAAATGTATCGTTTGCGGCCGGTGTTAGTTCTGCGGCCGGAAATAACGGGATCGGTATTGATCTGGCAGATATAGACGGAGACGGTAAATTGGATATTGCTAATGCCAATTCCACAACAGCTAATATATCAGCGTTTAAGAATATAAGCACCAGCGGAAATATTTCTCTTAGCGCTACCCAAAATTTTTCAGTTGGGACGAATCCATGGGACGTTTCTTTTGGGGACATTGATGGGGACGGAAAACCGGATGCAGCCGTAGTTAATTCACAAGGAACACAGATTTCGGTGTTGCGGAACACGACGGTCAGCGATCTCGTCGCCTACTACCCCTTCACCGGAAATGCCGGCGACTCCAGCGGGAATGGAAATCATGGGACGAATAGCGGTGCGACGCTGACAACGGATAGGTTCGGGAATGCGAATAACGCATACGCGTTTGACGGAGTAAACGATTCAATTGGGGTTGGAAATACAGCAAGCCTGCAAATATCTGGCGACATTACAGTTGCAATATGGATAAAAACGGGCTCACTACCATCATCGGCAAAAGTTCCTATTTCAAAATATGGGCCTGATAAAGGATGGGTCTTTGGAACTCCCAACAACTCTAATGGCTCCATACAGTTTGATGGCAGGGAAAATGTGAGTACGTATTTGAGCAGTGGTGAGAGCCTTGCTCGTATTGATAATAATGTCTGGCATCATGCTGTTGGACAAAGGCAGGGCAGCATTTGGAAAATTTATGTTGACGGGAAATTGTCACAATCCACTAACGTTGGCACGAGTGCAACAATATCCGGGTCAAATTCTCTTACCATTGGCGCCCAGTCAGCAGCACCAGGCGCTACATGGTGGAACGGTTCCCTCGACGACATCCTCATATACAACCGCGCCCTCTCCGCCGCCGAGATCGACTCCCTCTACCACGTCGGCGGATATGCGACCATGACAGACTATGATGGTAATGTTTACGGAACCGTACAGATCGGTACCCAGACATGGATGGACGAAAACCTGAAAGTAACCCATTACCGCGACGGGTCGGCTATTCCTGAAGTTACTGATGGCCCAACATGGGCCGGTCTTTCCACCGGCGCTTACTGCAGCTACAATAATGATGTGAATCTCGTGGCAACTTACGGACACCTATACAATTGGTTTACCGTAAACGACAATCGCAATATCGCACCTGCCGGCTGGCATGTGGCGACCGATGCAGATTGGAAAACTCTGACAACTTATTTGGGTGATAGTATTATTGCCGGTAGCAAACTGAAAGAATCCGGATTATCTCATTGGCAAAGCCCAAACACAGGTGCGAACAACGAGACTGGGTTCACTGCACTTCCGGGCGGTTTCCGTTTCAATAATGGTTCGTTCGGCGACGTTGCTCTGCAAGGTATTTGGTGGCTGCCAACAGAGCTCAGTGTTTCAAACGCATGGTATCGCAACATGTATTATACATTTAGCGATGTGCGAGGGAGCAGTCAGAACAAGAATTACGGCTTTTCAATCCGTCTCGTAAAAGGAGACGTTGACATCACACCTCCCTCTTCGCCCACCAATCTCGCCTCCACTGCTAGCAATCAGCAAGTGACAATTCACTGGAATAAAAACGCCGAATCAGACTTCATGCGCTACCGCATATATCGAGGTACATCGGCGAATCCCACGACCCAAGTGGATAGTACAAGTACTGCAATCGGAAAGAATGACACGACGAAAACCTTCACCGGCCTTGTGAATGGTACGATGTACTATTTCCGCATCTCCGCCGTGGACAGCACAGGAAATGTAAGCGGGTATTCAAATGAGATAAGCGCGAAACCGTTTGATCTCGTCGCATACTATCCTTTTTCAGGAAATGCCGGCGACTCAAGTGGAAATGGTAATCATGGCACGAACAATGGAAGTGTTACCACAATTGCAAATCGTTTTGGCGCTGCAAGTTCAGCTTACCAGTTTGATGGCAGTACCGGAAACATTTTCGTACCGAATAGCAGCAGCTTAACCGGTATGACCCAAATGACCATAGCCTGCTGGATCAAATCATCTAATACAAGTTCTAATCAAAGGATTGTTGCCAAGGGTGCGTCATCAGATTTCCAATATGGCATTGCCCAAATTTCCGGTGAACAAGGTATTCTTGCATGGCAGGCCGGTGGGAACGACCATCTTTATGCGAGAAACGTTCAGGCATCGGACAATACGTGGCATTTTATCGTTGGTACCATTCAAAATAATGTCAAAGCAACGATATTCCTTGACGCCGTGCCGAGTGATAGCGATCTCACGCCGACCGGGAGCTGGAATAATGCTAGTACATCGCCCTTGTATCTCGGAGCGGCAAGTAACGTGACCATTCAGACTTACTACCAAGGCAGTTTGGATGATATCTTAATCTATAACAGAATATTGTCGAAATCAGAAATTGATTCCCTCTACCATGTCGGCGGATGGGCGTCCAATCCTCCAGTGATTGCGAACGCTTTGCGAGACACGTCATACAGTGAGGATTTTACGAAGACATTTATTCGTAAGCTGACAAATGTTTTCACGGACCCGGATGGACAGACGCTTTCCTTCAGCGCTACGGCGCTGAATAGCAAACTCACGACAGCGATTTCAGGTGACACGCTTTATCTCACCGGCGCAAAAGACTCGAATGGCCTCGTAGATGTGCGCGTGACGGCCTTTGATGGCTTTTTCACGACCGCGGATACTTTTCGAGTGACGATCACGCCGGTGAATGATGCGCCGGTACGGGTGGTTGCGCTCAGGGATACAACCATCAGCGAAGAAATGAAGACTTTCATTACTCGTTTGTCAAGTCACTTTTCAGACATTGATAATGCGAACCTCCTCTACTCTACGACCTCTCTTGACGCCGGAGTCACGTCTCTAATAGCCGCCTCAACCGATAGTCTATATCTTACGGGCGCTTTGAATTTCACCGGAACCGTTGATATTCACATTGTCGCAAGTGACGGTAGCGGCGGAAGTGTGGCCGATACATTTCGCGTGACCGTCAGTGGGACGAATGACGCGCCTATGCTCTCGACGACGGCGGTGATGCGAGACACGACATTTGCAGAAGATTTTTTCGGAAAAGTAGCCGTTTATAAAATGTCACAATACTTCAGCGATGTCGATGGTCCATCGATGACATTTGACGCCACGACGCTTAGCGGCGGGATCACGCCGTCTCGATCCAATGATACACTTTTCCTTACCAGCACTCTCAATTTTAATGGTAATGTAAATATTCGAGTAACGGCGACTGATGGCCAATTTACAATTGCCGATACATTCACGGTGACGATCTCCCCGATTAATGACGGCCCTACCGTAGTCATGGCATTGCCCGACTCAACCTTGAATGAGGATTTTGGAAAAGTATTTTTGCGCAAATTGACGAGTATGTTTGCCGATGTGGATAATTCCACATTGACGATTACATCCGCTGCATTGTCGGCCAAAATTGCAACGAGTGTATCCGGTGATAGCCTATTTGCCACGAGCGTCAAGGACTCCTTTGGAATTGTCGATATAAAGGTAACCGCCGGCGATGGCACATTATCGGTGACCGACACACTCCGAGTGACGATTAATTCCGTCAATGACGCGCCTACACGGGTATCTGCTTTACCCGATACAATGCTGAATGAGGATTTTGCAAAAACTTTCATCCGTAAACTGACGGACTTCTTCACGGATGTTGATAATTCTACTCTTTTTTATGCGGCAACTTCCCTATCTCAGAAATTGACCGCGACGATATCGAATGACTCTTTGTATGTCATTAGTTTGGCCAGCGTATTCGGTTTTGACGATATCAAAATTACAGCGACTGATGGTGGGCCGCTTTCCGTTAGCGATACGCTTAGAGTTACGATCAATCCAATAGCCGCAAGGCTTTCAGGGATTGTGATTGCGGGAGCCCCGCATTCGGAAAATGTGGCTATCCCTATCGATATTACAGCTTCGGGGAATGTGCAGGCGGTTCGGCTGATGTACGGCAAAAACTCTGTAACGACGTATGATTCGCTTTCGATGATTCTGAGTTCAGGAAAGTATCAAGCTTCCATTCCGTCTGTAGCCGTGACAAGCGATGGTGTGCACTTTTACATTAAGGCTATTAATTCAGCGGGTTTAAGCCGTTATCCGGCTTTCAGCGACAGTTCGCTTCCTATATCTTTTGTACAAGCTTCGATAACGGGCGTTGTAGCAAAGAGTGATTTCTCATCTGGCCTGCAAAGCGGTACGTACTATGCGGTGGCATTCCCTTTTGATGCATCGCTCGATTTAACGCAGGTTTTGGGAACTCAAAACAAGACAAAGGATTCCGTTCCGACGAAGTGGCGTGCGGGCTATTGGAATACGGCGACATCACAATTTGAAAATACCACGCTCATCAATGGCGAGAAAGGATTTGTTTTTTACCACAAATTCAGTCAGCCTGTTAAATTCTGGGAGTCCATAGATACCGCGAAAACAAATCCGGGTACCGCATTTGAAATGCTGATGCTCTCTCCGGGATGGAATCTCATTCCGTGGACGAATAGTTATGCGGCCACTTTTACAATTCTCCATGACTCGATTCGGAATGTTTGGACGCTCAAAGGTACGACCAATAAATGGGAAAAAATAAGCGCGAGCAAGGCGGGTACATTCAAGCCGTTCAGCGCGTACCTCATGTACAATCATAGTGCGGCGACACTGTCCATAGGAAATGTCTTCAGCGTAACTCAATTGCCAAAAAATATTCCATCCACGGTTCAATCCCTTTCATTCAAAGTCCTTTCCGGAAAATACTCTGACGCGTATAATGAAATAGGTATTTCCGAACCGGCAGACGCTTTTGACGATTACGAGCCTCCGGATATGGATCAAAGTGTGTCACTGTATTTTGAGAAAGGGGCGAAGAAACTATCCACCGATATCCGCGACATTCATTCGGACGGGCATACGTTTGACATGACGATTGAAAGAGCGCAGAAAAATTCACGGCTCGAATGGACTTTGAATTCCATCTCTGAAAGTGAAGCCATAATGCTGATTGATATTGCGAATAACAAATTCGTGGATATTAGGAATTCGACAGATTATACATTTGACGCGGTTCCGTTACATCGGTTCAAGGTCTTGCTTGGAAGCGCGGATTATGTGGCCGGGCAAGTGAGGGCGTACGAATCGGAATTACCCAAGGCATTCGCCCTGTCTCAAAATTATCCGAATCCGTTTAATCCCACAACGACGATTCGGTTTGACATAGCGAAATCAAGTTCTGTAAAAATCAAGGTGTACAATATTCTCGGGCAAGAAGTAAAGTTGCTCGCGACAGGCTTTTATCAAACTGGCCGATATAGCCTTGTTTGGGATGGAAAAGACAATATTGGAAATCTCGTTTCGTCAGGCGTTTATTTTTACCGGATCGAGACTCCGCATTTTGTCAAAACGAAGAAGATGCTTTTTGTGAAGTGAGCCCACGGTAGGCCATCTGACCGCCGCATCGCTTTGAGGCATTGTATTTGGGAATTGGGCCTAGTAGAGAATAGGCATTTCGTTTGACCATGCTGCAGACTACGCCCGAATAGCAAAGAATGCCTTTTTGTAGCGGTCCCACCAATCTTGCAGACCATATGTTTGCAATGCATCAACGTTCGACCATTATGTGGCAAGACAGGGTCTGATTCATAGCAATGGCGTATTACGAATAATATCCCATCATTTTCCCTTTGACATTCATACCACCAACCTTTACCTTAAAAAGAAGTTTCAATTTTTTCTGAAAGTTTAACGCACGCCCTTATGGATTCGAAGCTCAATCCGTCTCAGATTCTTTTTCTAAAAACATGGGGCGATATCGCCGGATTTTGGGGGATGAACAAAATCATGGGAAAAATGTACGCCCTACTTTTCAGCTCCACCGAACCCCTGACGCTCGATGATCTCTGCGAAAAACTTCAGATTAGTCGTGGAAATGCCAGTATGAATATTCGTGCCCTTTTAAAATGGGATGTCATTAAGAAAATCCGAAACGCCGGCGACCGAAAAGACTATTATGTTTTGGATGAGGACATGTCCAAAATTATCGCCCAATTTATTCGTGAACGTAAAAAGCGTGAATTGGAGCCGGCCTTAAGAACCATGGAAAAAAGCGCGACGCTTCTCCGCAAAGCATCCCGGGGCCGGCACAGTGTATTCCTCAAGAGGTTGGAAGAAATGTATAAAATTGGTTCAGCCATGGATGAGGTTTTGGAGAGTTTCATTTCCAACCAAACCGCCATCGAACCGGCTACGCTGAAGAGAATCCCCGTCAAAATAAAACAAAGGATGGCGGTATGAAATTGTTTGAGCATGAAGAGTGGATGAAAAAGTTTATCGAAGCTACGGACGCCGTCATCAAGGAAGTTTTTGAGAATACAGGGAGTGCGGAGTTCAAGGATATCCTCAAGTCGCAACATCATGGCGGAAAACGTCTGCGACCGCTCATCGTTGCCGCCGCGACACGCCTGGCTCATGCATCTCCGACGAAGGCACCGTACGCAGCCACCGTCATTGAATTGCTTCATCTCGCATCCCTCTTTCACGATGATATCCTGGACGATACCGGCATG
Organism: bacterium; assembly: GCA_031402315.1. Lineage (GTDB taxonomy): Bacteria > CLD3 > CLD3 > SB21 > SB21 > JANNSF01. The sequence goes on from JANNSF010000008.1 coordinate 7,521, forward strand.
CGCCGGAGTAATCCCACGGCTCATAAGCAAATCGGCGCCGCGAAAGCGGTTCTGACCGGTGACTATCTCCTGGCTGAACTTTTTTCAATAGCCCATCAGCATCTGCCAAAACACGTCGTAACCGATTTATTGACGACTATTAAAAATATGGCCAAGAGCGAAATTCTCTCTAAAAAATTGATCCATCAATACAACTTATCAAAAAATGAATATTTCCAGTTGATTGAAAATAAGACGGCCTCTCTGTTTGCACTTTCGGTCAAAAGGTGTCGTG
>JANNSF010000009.1:0-11275 GCA_031402315.1 bacterium
AGAGCATTCGGCTGTTAACCGAAGGGTTGTAGGTTCGAGCCCTACCTGAGCAGCCAAAAAAACCCGCTTGATAAAGCGGGTTTTTTCATTATACTTTTCCATGCGATTTTTGAATAAAGCTCTTCTCTTCATCCTTTTCTCCATTCCCGTTGTTTCACAAACACGATTCTTCCTTTATCAAAAAGCAGGTGCATTCAATGTTGCGCCGTGGGTGCGTTATAATAGTGTCGAAGGCCCGTTTACCGGCTTAAAAACGCAGATTTTCATTTCGTCAACATGGATTTTGGAAGGTCAGGCCGGGTATGCTCTCTCCGGCAAATTCCCCCGCTACGAAGGTAAAATAGCCAAGAAGTATCTGACAGAGGAGAATGAATTTAGCTTTTTTGGAGAGTATTTCTTGCGGACGGAAACAGGCGACAAGAGAAATTTGCCCGATTGGCAAAATTCAGTCTTAACGTTACTCTTCGACCAAGATTATTATCGTCATTATAAGCTACAAGGAGAGCGAATAGGAATTAATTCTGTCTGGTGGGGCGTTTACACAACCGAGATGTCAATAGCGCGAAAAGAATACGGGTCGCTTCGAGCGCTTGACATCCCAAGCTTGAAAAACAGAAAGAATGCTTTTAATCCGTCCATCGCCGAAGGATTGGAATACGCCGTGAATCTTGCCGTCATGATGGACCCTAGGCCATCCCCACGCGCCTTTGTGAATGCATGGTACTTTTCAGGGGATTATGAGAATAGCCGGATTTTCAAATCCATCTCGGATTTTTCAAACCAAAAAATCGATGCGACAATAAGGCGGTTTCAAGAAGTATTCTCCGGACAACGCATGGTTATCTCACTGCGCGGTGGGTTATTTGTTGGTCAAAGGGCCGATTCAAGGGGCTTCATTTACGAGCCCTTTCTTTTTGACGCCGGCGGTATAGGGAGCATTCGAGGATATTCGTATGGCGAATTTTCAAATGGAAAGCGGTTGGTCACCGGCAGCGTTGATTATTCTTTTAACAAAAGACTTTTGCCTCGTACAACTCTGACCAAAATATGGGGTATTGGCAGGCTTTTCAGCATCGCGGACCTGACTTTGGGTGCTGATGGCGGAAATGTATGGGGCGGCAATCTCACCAAGGCTTCAAACTTTAAGTCTTCTGCCGGAGCCGGGCTCAGTTTCGGTGACGTTGCGCGAATTGAGTATTTTTGGGCACTAAGCAATACTACGCAGACACGGCGCGGTGACGGTACCGTGTACGTCAGGATTAACTTCTAGAATGGCACAAAATCAGTATTTTCTATGCGACGCGCGTGATGTAGCGGAAAGACAAGTCCTCCTAATTGGCGATGAGGCTCACCATGCTGTAAACGTATTACGAAAAAAAATTGGGGATCGCTTTTTTGTGGTCGATGGGATCGGGCATGAGTTTTTTGTCGAATTGGTAGAAGTTGAAAAAGACAACCTCACATGCGCCATTCTGGAAAAAAAAGTAAAACCACGCGAACTTTCTGTCGAAATCGTACTTGGCCAGGCTTTAATAAAGAGTGATCATTTTGATACCGTTTGTGAAAAGGCGGTCGAGTTAGGTGTTCATACGATCATACCGTTAAGAACGGAGCGCAGCCTTGTAGAACCGAAAAATCAGAAGTTGATTCGATGGAAAAAGATTATTGAGGCGGCCACAAAACAATCACGGCGAAGCGTCTTGGCTGAATTGACGGAAATCCAAAGCCTGAGTCACCTTATCGGGGACACAACGGAGTTTGATTTGAAATTGATGTGCCATGAGAATGCAAAGACAACAATGAATGAGATTATTTCAGATAGAAAATTTTCCAGAATTCTCATCTTAATTGGCCCCGAAGGAGGATTTACGGAATCCGAAGCAGCGCTTGCCGTAGAACATCAATTTGACATGGTCTCGTTGGGTGAAAGGCGTCTGAGAGCAGAGACCGCGGCGCTTTGCGCGGTTTCTTATTTCTCGCTTCTGCAGTCTTAGGGGTGCCATAGGAATCGGGCTTCGGCGCGGCGCGACGCTGTAAACCCATAGCCCGCTTGATGGTTTCGAAAATAAAACTTGACAAAGCTTGATCCGCGCTGTATATTAACAGCGTTGATTCGGCGGGAATAGCTACCCGCAAATCCTTGCCAAATCAATGACGGCGAAAATCAAGGTGTCTTGAAATCAAAGTCGAGTGCTGATGTTCTTTCTTAATACCCTGCAAATCCTTTAGACCATGAGAGACATGCCGCAAAGCATGGTTGGACGTCAAGTTTGGGGCGCGATTTAGTTAACGCGTTTCATTTTACTTAACCTAAAGGAGACACAAACATGACGAAAGCAGAACTCGTCGCAAAAATGGCGAAAGACGCCGATGTACCGAAAACCAAAGCTGAAAAAGCATTGGGATCGTTCCTTGAAACAGTGACCATGTCTTTGAAAAAAGGAAAAAGCGTAACCCTCGTTGGATTTGGTACGTTTAGCGTTTCGAAACGCAAAGCCCGTATCGGTCGCAACCCGCAAACTGGTGCTGCTTTGAAAATTGCCGCGGCCAAAGTGCCGAAATTCAAATCCGGCAAAGCTTTGAAGGATGCCGTCAAAAAAGGCTAATTCGTTTTCTAACTCCTCCGTAATAGGTAAGGAAAGCGAAAAGCTCAAAAGTCCTCTCGAATTTCGGGAGGACTTTTTTTTTATTCATCCTTTGAGATTTGATCCGCGATTTGACGTGAGAATTCATATTCAAACCCCCTCCGAATCAAGAAATCTATCAGTTTTTGCCTCTTTTTTTTCTCGTCGCCACATATCGTTTTCCATTTCTTTCGGGCAATCTCCGATGCGATTGCAGAGCTGTTGATGGTTCGATAGATTTTTTCAACCGCATCGCGTGCGAGGGATTCGGATATTCCTTTTTTCAGCAACTCGTTAAGCGCCAATCTCTCGCCCATTTTCTTCTTTAGCAATCGGTCATGCAGGAATTTCTCCGCAAAAAGCGAGTCATCCAGGTACTGATTGGCGGCCAACGTATCCAACGCCAGATCGGCACAGCGACCGGTAAAATTGCGCTGAATGAGCTTCTGGCGAAGCTCAAATCGTCCATGATAACGCCGCCCCAAAAGGCGAATCGCTTGCTGCAGGCACTTCTTCAGCTGGTCGAAATCACGAATTTCTATCATTCGTTCGTCCGAAATTTCATCCTGTACATGAAGATCAAATTTGACAAGGGTCTCGGCGTGGTAGATTTCTTTTGATTGATTTTCCCAAAGAAGGCAAAAGACAATTTCACCCAAGTGACGTTTAGGCTTTATCTCCAATATCTTCACGACAAAGTCACCTGTCTTATACGAGAGTAAATCGAGCCGCTGGTTGTCAATTCGCTACGGTAGAGGCTCAGGCTTTGTACGGGCCAGTGTATGTTCAAAGGAATATTTGCCGCGCGGTCCGTTGAGCCGGTGAAGTTTTTTAATCGGGCGAGAGTTACATGGGGCGTCAATTTCCGATTCTCGACCGTGAATCCCTGAGACTCCAATAAGTTAGCTGTTCTGTCAAATAGCTGCTTAAAATGGGCGGATTCGGCGAGGCCTGCCCAGAAGGCACGTTTTGCGAAAAAGCCGACACGCACGAAATGGAGTTGAAAAGAGGGAAAATTTTTAACCTTATCGATTGACTCGCTAAGGAGAGAGGCCTTTTCGACAGAAATTTCGCCAAGAAAATGAAGCGTGAGATGCAAGTCCAGGGGCTTTGTCCAGCGAGCACCGAGTAGATAATCACGAGCTAAATCTTGGACAAGGCACAATTGAGATTGAGTTTGAGAAGGGATGTCCAGCGCAATAAATGCGCGCAGAGTCTTATTTTTCAACAACGCTGAAATTGATTTTTTCTTTTTCCTTAAAAACTTCTCCGGCTTTATTCGCCGTCTCTTTTGTGGAATATTGACCCAGCCACAGCAAACTGAGTTTTTTTGAGTCCACTGTTTTTTCAGAAAACTCAAACGGGCCGTAGCCCTTCTTTTCCAACTTCGACTTCAATTCCTGAGCATTCCTCAATTCCGAAAAGGCGCCAATCTGAAGCCGATATTTTCCTTTTGATGCTGAGGAATCGATTTTAGCAGAAATGTCAATGACAGGAGTTAGCGTGTCTTTTGGCAGAGAGTCAAACCATACGGCGGCCTTTCGTAACAATTGAGACTGAGCGTAGTTTTTCTGCAATTCGATAAAGCGGCCATGAGCCTGCTGATAGCGTCCCTTCGCCACGTCCATTTGGATTAATCTAAAAAGGGCCGCGTCGGCGAAAATATTATTTGGAAACGCCTTTAGAAAACTCTCGTAACTTTTTTTTGCCGCTTCTCCATCGACCTCAAATAGAGTTCTAAAAAATTGAGTTTCCGGGTTTTTGGGGAAGTCCTTTTCCAACGAAGGCAATTGCATTTTTAGGGAATCCATGTTATGCCGTTCGTAGAGTCTCACGACGGGACGTAATTTCCCATCGCTCAAGATCTGTGAGGAAAGCGAGGCGGAATAGAGTAATAGACAAAAGATCTTCATTGTGAATTAGGGATCGCACAAAACCGCAATGGCAGCGGTTCCCGGGCCGGCATGGGTTGCGATAACGGTCGATACATCCGTGACTAAAATATTTTCACGCTCCACGCCGAATGTCTCAACCAGTTGCGTTGCGTACCAATCGGCGATGCCCACAGAATTTGCATGCGCTACCCCAAAACGTGGATTTTTCTTTCCGGCTACTTCCATTTTGACAAGTTCCATCACTTTGCGAACCGCATTGGAGTGGCCGAAGGCTTTGGCGACAGGCACAATCGAGCCGTTTTGGATGGACAAGACCGGCCGGATATTTAGCGTCTTGGCGAGAATCCCGCGCGCCTTAGTGACGCGCCCGCCCTTAATGAGGTAATCCATGGTTTGAATACTAATAAAAACCTTCATCGTCCGACGGCAATGTTCCAAATGCGCCAGAATTTTTTCCAGCGGTGCATTGGCATGGATCATAGGTTCGATCTCCTGAATCATGACGCCAATGCCGACGGAGGCGGATTCTGAATCAAACACATGGATTTTCTTCTCCGCCAGCTTTTTTGCTATGCTCAGGGCACCTTGATACGTGCCGCTCAGCTTGGAAGAAAGGTGAATAGAAATAACCTGCGGATATATCTGCAGCAACCGTTCATACGATTCCTGAAACTTTTTTGGTGTCGGCTGAGACGACTTTGGATGGTCCTTATCGTTGGCCAACTTTTCGTAGAACTTTTTGGGTGTGAGCGTTAAGCGGTCAATATAAACTTGTTCGCCAAAATTGACATTGAGCGGAATGACATGAATATGATGGCGCCGAATATATTCCAGCGGCAAATCACAGCAAGAGTCCACGGCGATCGCGATTTGCTGAGCTTCATCCGTGTGGGCATTGAGGAATTGCTGCTTCATATCGTCAATTTTAGTGGAAACCACATGGCCGTAATCGGAAAGCGCTTCAAATACATCTTCCGGAGCATTGGAGTGAAGATGGATTTTTACTTTTTTATTGGAACCCGCCACGATCAGGGAATCGCCAAACGATGTGATTCGTGACCGTATTTTTTCGCGATCCATATTGTCTCCGACGAGCAGGCATTCCGTGCAAAATTGAAAGGTAATATCATCGAACGCATGCTCCTCGATGTGCGGCGCAACTTCGCCGTCGTCGGTTTCCGACAGTCCTTTGCGGTTGATATCTGCAATGCGCCCGTTTTCAATAAAATTAAGAACACCTTCGAGCATCGTTACGAAGCCCTGTGCGCCGGCGTCTACAACACCCGCTTTGGCAAGCGCCTCCATTTGCTTGGGTGTATTGGCAAGCGATTTTTTGGCGTCGTCCAAAGATTCACGGAAAAGTTCCGAAAAGTCGTCGGTTTTCTTTGACGCCGTGTCCAGCGATTTTCCCCAATCGCGAATAACAGAAAGAATGGTTCCTTCAACCGGGTTTGACATTGCCGTCCAAGCTGATTTTGTTGCCGCTTGTACCGCGCTGGAAAACGCACGTGTACTGGCTCGGTCAACACCTTGAAGGCCTTCGTTCATTCCTTGGAAAAATTGCGCCATGATGACTCCGGAATTTCCACGCGCACCCATGAGGGCCGAATCGGCCAGCGTAGACGCCATAGCCCCAATGGACTTTGTCTCGTCATGCTCCACTGTATCGGAAATGTTCTTTAATGTGGACGCCATATTCGTGCCGGTATCACCGTCCGGAACCGGAAATACATTGATATTATTGAGATGGTCTCTCTTATTAATGACGAAGATACATCCCGCCATGACTGAACGCTTTAAGCGAAGTCCATCCAAATATTTGATTTTGAGTCCCAAATGAATCTCCTGGTAAAATGTTCAAAATAAATGTTTACAGTAAGACGAGGTGCCTTTCGATGAAGGCGAAATATAGAACGGTGATAACAAGCGCAAAAAAATTAGGTCAAATCGTATTGAAAGTCAAGAAAGGCGTTCAGCAGTCCTAAGAAAATCGGAGGTTATTCGTTATCCAGAATTTCAAACAAATTAAGCAAGGCATCGTTCGTAATGACAACGCCCTTCGGATGTTCGTTGGCCATTATTTGGGCCATTTCCGCGTCGGTGGCCCGAAGCAGCTTGATAATAGCAATGCCGATACCGCTCTCGACGTTGAGTCCTTCGGCAACGGCCGACATGCCCGCAATTTTTACGACATAAATTCCTTCAATAAGCGGCTTGGGCTGAGTCGTCGTAGAACCGGACAAAATTTGCGCGTATTTGATCTTCCGAAAGTGCGGAGGAATCTGGGACGCACGCCAGTAGTCTTCAATCTTCTTCTTTCCGCCTTCACTTTCCTCTTTGAGATAGCGACCGACGGTTACGTTGAAATAGTCAATCATCATCGGCACATTGGTCGCCGTACTCCATCCGATTTCCCATCCATCGGGGAGCAAAGGCATTGTCTTTTGCTGCGGCTTTTGCACCGTTTCGTGTGTTTTTACCTGTATTAAAAAATTTTCTGATTTCTTAGCCATGTTACCAATTCACATCAATTCGTGATAAATTATTATTCAAATCGTAATAGCTTACAAATCCCTGGTGACGCCCATATTCTACAACATCTCTAAGGACCTGCACGTCTTGTTTGCAGTAGTCAATAATTTCCTGAACTTTTCCTTCTTTCCACCATTGGAGCGCCAGCAATCCATCGGCGCTTTTGCCGACATTGAGCGTGGCAGTGGCAATACTGTCGAGCCTGATCCGGTGTTTCAATTTATGGCTTAAATACTGCGCCACGTCAAAAGAATTTTTCTGCATCGCGTTGACATTTCCGTAGTAGGAAATAACCTTGCTGTCAAAATTGTCGCCGTTAAATGAAACCACGAGATCGTACCGCTCCATATAAGTGATCATCTGTGGTACGTCTTTCTCATGCCAGACTTTGAATCCGTCGTCCTCCGAAAGCGTCACCGCCACAGAAACAAGCATTTTATCCGCATGATCCCAGCCGCCAACTTCATCCGCCTTCTTTTGCGTTTCGACATCGTAATAGACGATTCTTTTTCCGTCCGTCACTTTGGTTTCGAATTCCAAAACGTCGGTTGCAAGTTCAAAGTGAGAATAACAACTAAACCAGTATTCTGCCGGATATCGTTCTTCGGGACGTGTCATCACTCGGCGCTGTAAGGTACGAGCGAAAATACATCGTAATTCTGGAGCACTTTACGAGCGGGCAAAAAAGTCAATTCAATAACAACCACGACACCGATCACGCGACCGCCAAGCTTTTCAACCAATTCACACGCGGCTTTAGCCGTGCCGCCGGTTGCGAGTAAGTCATCGACAATCAAAATATTCTGCCCCATCTTGATCGCGTCGGTGTGAATATGAAGTTCATTTTGCCCATACTCCAAGGCGTACTTGGCTGAAAGTGTTGGAGCCGGCAATTTGCCCGGCTTCCGAATGGGAATCACACCCAACGATTTTTCATAGGCCATGGCTGCGGCAAAGAGGAATCCTCGAGATTCGATACCGGCGATCAGATCAATTTGACGATCTTCTACAAGTCGAAGCATGTCTTTAACAACGCCGCGAAACGCCGCACCATTTTTTATCAGCGTGGTTATGTCTTTAAATTGAATACCTGGTTTTGGGAAGTCCGGTACATTTCGAATAAATGAAGAATAGTCCATGATTCTAAAAATCTATAGTAAACGATGTGAATTCACCCGAAAAAGCTTTCCAGACAACGTCTATGGCCTTAACTCTTGAAAAAAGAGGTCCCTTTTTTAGTTCCTCAATAAATTTTTCAACATCAGGCCGAGAGCCTTCTGCCGTACACTCGACGGTACCGTTCGCACAGTTCTTCGCCGACCCTGTAACACCCAATTGATGTGCACGTTTTTCGGCAAAACGTCTGTATCCTACACCTTGCACGAGGCCGTGCACGATCAAATCCGCACGGATCATGAATTCTTATAATCGGGAACTTCGTTATACGCGACCACTCTATTGCGGCCGTTCATTTTAGCGAAGTACAGTCCTTTGTCAGCCCATTCGACAAGTTCAAACGCGTCCTTTATTTTATCATCCGGAACACAACTGACACCGATACTGGTGGTCTTGCGTATTGAGATGGTCGCATCTTTGAATTCATGCTCTTCGATTTTCTTACGAATACGATCCGCAAGGAATACACCGTTCTTTAGATCGGTATCCGGCAGTAAGACAATGAATTCTTCGCCGCCAAAGCGCCCGCAGATATCTACCAAGCGGACGGTCTCCATGATAATCCTTGCGATATCCTTCAAAACGATATCCCCAAAACTATGCCCGTACGTATCGTTGACTGACTTAAAATGATCGGCGTCAAACATCAAGCACGATAGGGGACGTGAATAACGGATGGATCGACGAAATTCTTCATCCAGTTTTTTATTGATAAAACGGCGATTATGCATTTTGGTGAGCTCATCGGTAATGGACAGCTCTTCAAGCTGCTTGTTTGCATTACGTAGTTTATCATTGAGCTGTTTGATGCGCAGCATGGAACGGATACGCGCGGATAATTCCTGAACGTCGTAGGGTTTGGTTAAGTATTCGTCCGCGCCAACATCAAGTCCTTCCACCTTACTCATCAGCTCGCTCTTCGCGGTCAGCAAGATGATCGGAATGAATCCCAAATCTTCATTGGCCTTTACTTTTTTACAAACTTCAAACCCGTTCATCTTTGGCATCATCACGTCCAGAAGCACAATATCGGGTTCGAGCGTTTCGATTTTCTTTAAGGCTTCTTCTCCGTCCCGCGCGGTATAAACTTCATACTTCATTCGGGCCAGAAGAATCTTTAGAATGTAGAGACCGTCGTCGTCATCGTCGACCGCAAGCACACGAACCTTGCGCAATTCACCGTCTTGATCAACTTTGAGGTCTTCCGATTCTTTCGATTCGGCCACTTCATCTTTGGTTTGTAAAATCATCATAAATCTCCACAGGAAGGGCGTATTAATAATTCTTCAATCACGCTATTCTTGTTTTGTTGATAAGTAAAAAAAATAGATTCTGCTATATCGTGAGGGGATAACATTTTGGACTTGTCAAAGGATCCACCACCGGCTTTTTCCCAAAATGGGGTTGCCACCGCGCCGGGCAAAACGGCCGTCACCTTTATCGCAAAACTTCGCAATTCTTCCCGCAGCACCTCCGTAAAACCGAGCAGCCCGAATTTTGAAGCGGAATAGGCGCCGCAACCCGAATAGCCCTTACGCGACGCCATCGAACACAGATTGAAAATATGAGCCTTCTCGCTTTTCTTTAGAAGTGGCAACATCGCTTTGGTCATCAAAAAAGTTCCCGTCAAATTTACATCCAACGTCTCCTGCCAGTTTTTCAGAGTCGTATTTTCTATCGACTCAAAATATCCGAGCCCCGCACTATTGACCAAAAGATCAACTGTAAAATTTTTTTCAGTAAGGGCACTCGCGAATTCAGAAACGGATAATTCGTGGCGAACGTCCACGGAATACAAAATTCCAACGCCTGAACCGGATCGCGAAACGGAGATAACCGTAAATTGGTTAGCTAAAAATTTCTGGGCAATTGCTAATCCGATACCTTTACTGGCGCCCGTAATGAGTGCAACCGGTTTCATGTGTAGTTTAAAAAATTAAGCAAATTCGAGGGGCTGTGCAAATTCTTTTTTCAAATGCTCGGATTGGTTATAAGTGAAAATATCGGGCCCATCTCAGGCCGTGTCGAAAAAAAAGCCGTTACGCTTCGAGGCGTAACGGCTTTTGGTTTCCAGAACCTGAATTTTATTTTGAAACGATGATGGTAATTGGCTTCGAGTCCGTGGCTGTACCATCGGTTGCAGAAACGGAGAAATTATACGTACCGGCTTGACCGACAGTTGGCGTCCAGGAAAATTTACCGTCTCCTGAAAGGCTGGCCCCACTTGGCGCGCCCGTCATTGCAAACGATATATTGTCCTTGTCATCGTCCGTAGCCGTCAGTGAAAATGAAATTTCAGCGGCTTCTTTCACGCTCTTGGTGCCCGGTGGCGATAGTTTTGGCGAACGATTCACGTTTGCAATTTTGATCGTTACACCTTTTGAATCCTCACCTCCGGTTGCATCTTTTGCTTTTACGGTAATCGTATAATCACCGGACTGTTCGAAATTGGGCGTCCAAGTGAATTTGCCGGCGGTAAATGTAGCCCCGCTGGGTATTCCATCCGCTGTAATATTTACACGACCGACGTCTTCCTTATCGGGATCCGATGCCGTGGCTGTGAATGACAATAATTTTCCTTCGGAGCCACTTTGAGCCGGTATGTCTTTCAAGACAGGATTGCGATTCACGTGTTTAATTGTAACGGTCGTCGCTTTCAGAGCAAAGGCGCCAAATCCATCGGTCGCACGGAACGTTACTTTATACGCACCCGACTGATCAAACGTGGGCGTCCATGAAAATTTACCGCCCGCAAAAGTGGCGCCTTGCGGCAAGCCTTCCGCCGTAAGATTAACACGGTCGTCCTTGTCCGGATCGGAGGCTTCGACTGCAAACGTTAAAGCCTGATTTTCATCTCCGCCTTGTGCAGCGATTTCGGTAATGACAGGAGGGCGATTTACGTTGGTGACCTTGATCGCAACATCTTTACTATCCGCCAGGCCCGAAGCATCGGTAACGCTGACCTTGACCGTGTAACTACCGGCCTGCTCATTAGTCGGTGTCCATTTGATAACACGCGTTGCCGCATCAAAGGTTACGCCTTCCGGC
>JANNSF010000010.1:0-22467 GCA_031402315.1 bacterium
TAACGCCCGGATTAACGAAGGTTAGCAACTATTCGTGGGCTAAGACTGTAGCGGCGTTTGCGCCGTCATCTGATGCGGCTTAGCGGCTTATATCAGGTAATGGCGCGAATTTTTCAAGAGGCTGGCCGATTCGCTTAAGAATATCAAAGGGAAATTCGCCCTAAGCTATTACCCTCACCCGACCGTAAAGAAGCTCTACAAGGGCTTTAGAATGCGTAAAAAAGAGGCTGCAAAATTCAACTGTAGAATCACTCGAAACACTACAATTACCATCCCGTCCGGTAGGTACCGAATTACTCATCATGAACTATTAGAGTCTCAAATATCTAAATAGGAAAAAATACCGCCCGAAGTGCTAAACAGAGGGCGGTTTTATGTTGAAATAACGACAAAAAAAGGTAGATTTACCGCGTACCAGTCTCAAATAACGTCAAAGTTCGAGTCTCGCATATCAAAAAACATTATAGTAACTTCCTGCGCTGAACTGGAGCCAATTTCATTGACACTTTTGATAATGTGAACTGTGAGGAGATCGTCTTCTTTGAATTTTTCCGAAACTGCGCCTATAAAATGACCCAATCTGGAACTGCTGGAAATTTCCTCCGCGGCCGTCTTTAACGTTTTCACCATATCTCTTGACGTCAGTTTTGACGACTCCAAAATCTCCATCGCAAATATTTCTTTCGCGGCGTTATTTTCGCTTCGTACGATTTCCTGTATGGCGGCATCCAGTCCTTGTTTCTCGATGATTCTCTTGATCCTTGATTTCGCACCAAGCGCTGTTGTGCGGGTCAATTCCGGTAAAAGATCCGTAAACCACTCCGGAATCTTTCCGTCTTCCAATTCCGACGTAACGGTCATTTTTCCGTCGGCATCGGACTGAAATTCTATTTTGTGGAATGCAACCCAGTTCCGGTAATAGACTTTCAAATAACCCTTGGGTGAAATACTTAACACGTTACGATCGTCTTCGGTGAGGGTTACTTCACCGAGGGCGGTGACTTCCGTCGTCCGAAAAATCGAATTTTGATAGGAGTGAATGTTATTAGGTTGGTTATCGCTCGATCGATAACCCACAAAAACAGAGCCGTCGTCCTCGACCATCATACCGGCATTGGATTCATTTTGTGAGAAACTCACCCAGGATGTGAGCAGCATCAATAAAAGTACTTTGTTCATGGATGTTCCCTTTGCAAAATTATTCAATGTCTTTTTTTGGATCTTTTTTAGCAATGACGTGATAAACGATAAAGGCAATTCCCGCCATGATAAACATGATACCGATGGAAACCGCGTCATTAATCCCGGGTACAATAACCTGGACAAAAAGTCCAAGACCAATACCCACCAGTACAAGTCCCCACTTGAGCGATTGAAGAGGATTGTCGAACGTCTGATGTTTGGTAAACAATACGCTGGCTTTTTCATCTACAAGACCGCGTTCGATGAGTTTATGACGAAGGCGATTGTCGGAAATGACTTTAATAGTCAGGTAAATGGCCCCGAAGATGATCAATGGGATAAAAATGTCGGCTTGAGCGTGCATTATGGTAGTCCTTTCAGTTTGGTCAAATTTCTATCTTCACTCTTCCATAAGACTTCTCAGATTGAAAAAGGTTGCAAAATTCTTTCAACCGTCTGAAAAGGCAAACGCAACCCCTCATTGGAGATTGTATGTAATTACAAGCGCAAGCTGAAGCAATGCGGCTACCAAACGTACGAAAAGGAAAGGTAGGCGCGAGCTTCAGCTTGCTTGGCTGTAGGTCCGTCACGCCATTAGGCGGGGATAGGTGCCACCAAAACACAAAGATGCACAAGGTTTCGGAAAAATATTATAGAGCTACGATCACCCATTGGGTGAAAAGATTAATAAATTTAAGAGTTCTATAACCTTTGTGCCTTTGTGCCTTTGCGGCAAAACTCAAACTTTTAACGCGATTTTCAGGAGAGAACGTCCTCTTGCATGAAGATTTTGAATTTTTCATATTGTGAAAACTTCGTAAGGAATTACATGAAACAAATTGTTTTGCTGACGACCTTTATTTTTGGCTGTCAGCCCGCCTATTGGAATAGCACATCGCCGGTGGTCATCCAAGTCGAGACCATGCGTACTAATTTAAAGACCTTAAGTTCGGATGATATGGAGGGACGCGAGGCCGGGACGCCCGGTGAAAGACGTGCGGCGGAATACATCTCAGAACAACTTAAAAGCTATGGCGTAAAACCTTTTGCATATGAAACAAGCGATACAACGCGATTGACTTATTTTCAGGAATTTTCATCGGTCCGAATTCAGGCGAAATCGGGCTCAGGGCTCGCGTTGAAGGATAGCTCAGGAAGTGTGTTTTATGATTATGGCGATTTTCTCAGCAATTTTCATGAACAGCTGACACCGATCCATGCGGAGTGCGCAATAGTTTTTGCAGGATACGGTATTACGGCGCCGGAATATGCGTACGACGATTATCTCGGTGTTGACGTAAAAAACAAAATTGTCGTTGTGCTCGATGGCGAACCTCAATCCAAAGACGATCGATTTTTTGACGGTGATATCGCGACGTCGTATACGCGAGCGGATTTTTATAAACGTCACCGTGCGCGTGAATTAGGCGCGCGGGCGCTTATCGTCTTGGCCTATCCCACGCTTCGCGACCGATGGAATGAATCGATCGATTTTTTTAAAAAGAGCGCACTGACCTTTGATGAAACCGCCCTGGCCGACTCGACGGAGCGGATTCCGTTTTTTTATGCCAGTGAAAGTTTTTTTCACTTCCTCTTTCAACGTGCGCCGCTCACGTACGATAAATTGAAGAAAGATCTGATCGTCGATCCCACTCCTCCGCGATTTGAATTTAAGGGCGTGCGCGGATCATTGACGTTGGATATTACGAAAAGCGGCGTGAGCGCGATGAATATCGTGGGAAAAATCGAAGGACGCGATCCTCTTTTGAAAAACGAATACGTCGCCATTGGAGCGCATTTTGATCATCTCGGAAAAAACGCAAAGGGCGAGGTTTTTAACGGCGCCGACGATGACGGTTCCGGTACGACCGTGATCCTGGAAATCGCACGCGCGATTGCGGCCTCGGGATCAAATCGCAGGTCCATCCTTGTTGTGTTTCACGGCGCGGAAGAAAAAGGATTAATCGGTTCGAAATACATCACGGATGAAGACACAAAAAATCCCTTCGCGTGGAAACAAGTTGTCAGTCAAATCAATATTGATATGGTCGGACGGGAGAGTGTCGATTCGATTTTTGTGATTGGGTCGGACAAACTGAGTTCCGAACTCAAAGCTACGAACGAGGCCATCAATCGCAAGCATAAGTTCTTTACGTTTGACTACACGTTTGATGACGAAAACGATCCGAATCGATACTACTATCGCAGTGATCATTACAATTATGCCAAACTCGGCATTCCAATCGTGTTTTTTTTCGACGGGATGGGCGATGACAAAGACTACCATAAAATCACCGATGATTTTGATAAAATCAATTTTGTCAAAATGGAGAAAATTGCACGACTGGCTTATGCACTCGCGATGCAGATATCCAATCGCGATCAGCGTCTAAAAGTTGACAAGAAGCCGTGATTCGTTACACCGCCAAACGATTACTTTTTGCGATTCCGGTTTTGTGGGGGCTCTTGACGGTCACATTTTTCATTGTTCGGCTTGCACCCGGCGATCCGACGGCGATGTATCTTGACCCCGGAATTGATCCGGAAGCGGCCTCGCAACTCAAAGAAAATCTTGGTCTGAACGAGTCCCTTGGTATTCAATACGCTCGATGGCTTGGCGTATTCGCACCTTTTGAAGGAGTTCTTCAGGGATCGTGGGGAATCTCATTTAGTCGTCATCGTGCCGTTTTTGAAATTATTTCAGAGGCTACGGTAAATACACTCATACTTACCATTACCGCGCTTCTTTTGGATTTTGTCATTGGAATATTCATTGGCGTAACGGCGGCGGTACGGCCCCATTCCATCTGGGACCGCACGGTTACTTTATTTAGTCTGGTAATCTATTCAGCGCCGCCTTTTGTTCTGGCGCTCGGATTCATTCTCATTTTTTCACTATGGCTCGGCTGGCTCCCTGCAACACAAATGCATAGCGCCTTTGCGGAAGATTTGTCGGGGCTCGAATATTTCGGCGATTTAATTTTGCATTTGATCATGCCGGCGATTGTTCTGGGAATCGGCGGCGCGGCTTCCACGGCACGGTACGTGCGAAGCGCGATGCGTGATATTTTGAAGCAAGATTATATTCGAACCGCGCGTGCGAAAGGCCTTAGCGAATCGGTAATATTGTGGCGACACGCATTTCCGAATGCACTGATTCCGGTCATCACGTTGCTCGGTTTGTCGCTGCCTTTTCTACTGAGCGGCGCGGTGATTACCGAAGTAATATTTGCTTGGCCGGGCATGGGACGTGTTGCTTTGGACGCGATACTTGCCCGTGATTATCCGCTCATTATCGCGAATACTTTCGTCGCGGGCGGTCTGGTCATCGTTGGAAATCTATTAGCGGACTTGGGTTACGCATGGGCCGATCCAAGGGTAAGGCTGAAGTAAACCACTCCGTGCGGCTCCACGCAAGCTAAAAGCTTGCGATTACCAAATCGGCACAATTGCGGGTGCTGACTAACAAACTCCTATTTTATCAGTCTCTTCAAAATCCTCTTTTGCCAATCTTTCCATTCGTGAGAATTATAGTACGCGCGAAAGTTTTGTTTATGCACAGTCTGCGTGTTGAAATATTCTGCGATCGAAAAAGTAAAATCGCTAAACCCCTCATTCGCATCAAGCATAGCGCCAAATAGATAACCGATAAACTCATCATCGAGATGATTGAGTCGGCGAAGGGCAAAAAATGCAGCACGGCGCGTTTGATTATTGTAGGACGGCGAAGCGAATTCCATTAGAGACTTTCGCGCCGACGGGTCGTCGTGGGAAGCGCGCCATTCCAATGCACTGATACGAATTTCATGATCCAGGCCATCTTGCGCATAAGCGATCTCTGCATAGCGTTTTCCATTATCGGGAAACATATCCGATAATTTTAGAAACGCCGACTGCGAAATCCCATAGGCTGAATCGGAGAGGCGTTTTTCAAAATCCTCAAGGAGCGTGGTGGAAATGACTTTGATGGAATTGACGGCCGTTTTACGAACCTCCGTCCACGGATCGTTTAGGGCCGAACGCAGAAAGTTAATCGTCTTTTCATCGCGATCGAATGCAAGTTGTGTCACAATTTCTGCTTTGATGGCATGAAATTTCTCCTTGGAAAAAATAGCGATGAGCAAATCGCGCTTTTGAGAAGCCGGAAATGACTTCATGGCGGCAATGGCATCGTAACGGTCAATCATGTTTACTGCACTTTTGGACTGCTCCGAGAACTCTTCAAATGATTTTTTGAAAGTAACATTTTTTATGATCCAGCTTCCCGGATCAAAAAGGGTGTAAGCGATCTTCTTTCGCGATGGATTTGGAATCTTAATCCATTCCGAAGCTTTTTCAATCATGGTTCGCAGACTGTCCTTTGTCCCATCGGTATAATGAACCTCAAAGACGATTGGCATTTTGAAGAGGCCGGTGAGTCGATCCTGTGTATGAATTTGGTTCACCGTAAATTCTGTCCATGTCCCCAGATCGGCATATCGCACTTCATAATCAGGTTCTCCTCCGCGGTAAATCCATTGGTCAAAAAACCAATCCGGAGTCACGCCGAGTGTGTCCATAAATGACTTGACTAAATCGTGGGTTTCGACATTTTGAAATTTGTTATGCGAAAAGAAATGAGCGATCACACGGCGGTAGGCATCCCGGCCATAGACGTAATTCATCATATCGATAATTGCAGAGCCTTTGGGATAATAGCGAGCCGATCCAGCCTGCGTATGTACGAGCGGAAGTCGATCTTTCAAGGAAGCCTTGAGCGCACTTTCCTGTTCCGTGCGGCGATTCCATTGATAATACTCTTCTCCAAAATATTTTTTCATACCCATTTTGGCATAATAGGTGGCGAAGCTTTCATTCAGCCAAAGATGCTTCCACGAACGCATCGTCGTGAGGTCGCCGAACCATTGGTGCGCGACCTCATGAAAATCCGTATCCACATAATTGTCCTCGAGATAGCCCCGTTCGTCGACGTACCAAAAATCGCCCGTAAGAACGGCCGTCGTATTTTCCATGGCGCCGGTTACAAAATTGGCGACCGGAATATTGGCGAAAACAGCCCACGGATAAGGCACGCCAATTTCTTCTTCGAGAAATTCCATCACACGTTTTGTAAAGCCAAACGTCGGTTCAAGACGATTGGGTTGATCGGGATAGGACCAGAGTTGAATTTGAACGCCGGACTTCGTCACAAGATTTTTCACATCGTAGAGTCCAATCGCCAACATCAGAAGGTACGGCGCATGGGGATTACTCATCGCATAAGTCCAGGTTTTTGTGCCGTCTTTGTTTTCTTTCTCCGATATCTTTTTACCATTCGCAATGACACGGTAGCTCTTATCAAAGGTAATGACCGAGGTTAGTATGACCTTATCGTTAGGATCATCGTACATCGGAATCCAGTACCGATGGTCCGTGTCCTCGCCCTGCGTCCAAATCTGTTTGCGCATTATATTTTTCGGATCGTTCCAGCCTACAAAATACACGCCTTTGCGCGGATTGGCCTCATAGGTAAAGACCACGCTGTCCTTCGTATTCCAGGTTAAAGCAGGGCTTAACTTGACGGTGATCGTTTTTCCGTCGTTTTCGAACTCCGCTTTTTTTCCATTGACCAGCACTTCCGAAATTCGGAGGTCTATGCCGTCAAATTCTAATTTATCGAGTGTCGCCCGCAAGGGTGAAAACGCATGCGTTACGCGGCCTTTGACAAGGCCATTTGCCGCATCAAAAGAAAATTCCACACGCGTGCGCTCAATGTCAATCGTATGTTCGCGAGGTTCCGAATTTGCTTCGATGTAATGCGTCGCCGTGGAAAAGTCGCTTTGGGCATTTACTTGCAAGAAACACAATACAATGGTGCCGGCCAAAAACTTATTCATCGATTCCTCCAAATATTGGGCTTGGTTAAGAAAGATTAGACTCGAGTGCTTTCGTAATTGCTTACGGAAAGTTTCACGATATCTGAAAAATCGGGCTGAACGTAAATAAATAAGTTTCGTTCTGCAAGAAGAAATGTTTTCTAAATACCGCGATAGACGGAGGAAATTTCCTCGCGCAAAGCCGCCACGACACAAAGAAAAACAAATACACGATGCAAATGAACGCCAAGTCAGTTTTCTGCCCCATATCAAGGCGTACATTGTGCGCGGTTCACCGATGACACGTCGTCACCCACTCAATAGGTGAATCGATACTTCAAGCTAATAAAGTAATTTTCAGGGTTTCGAAACGCTGTCAACGAGCGTATTGAGCCAATGTTTATTAATCTTGGTTAATCGATTCCAAAAATGCCAGCTGGCCGAGATGGTATCCCTGATGTATTGAGCGGCCGATCAAAACATTAAGCCTGTTGCGATGTGGTTCTTTCGCAAAATCGGCTTCGGATACAGCCGTGTGTTTTTCAAACCAGGCCGTTGCCGACAATGTGTTAAAATGGCGAAGTAATTCTTCGTTCACCGTCTTCCAATATTTTTTGATATCCGTAATCGATGGAATATCAGCAACGGTTTTATCTTTGCTTTTGAGAAACATGGTTTCCAGTTCAGGATACAATTTTTCACCAAACCCAAGAAGCTTTAGCATCCCGTCATTCACGGCGGTGAGATGACCAAGAAGGTATATCCCGCGATTTCTCCCGGGCGCCACTTCCGACATCCATTTTTCATCGGACAATGTGGCGATCAATTTGTCCACACGCTCATTTTGTGCGGTCCATGCGGAGAGTGTCATTTTGACGAATAATTCTTTTTCGGACATAGCTGTTCTTTCTTTATTGAAGCGTAATGAAGTTTACTAGTTCAATTATGCTCTTTTTTCTTGCGGAATGATACTAAATTTAAGGACCTCCCCGCGCCGTATTATGCCAATGCTGCTTTTCAGGCCGACCGGCTTATTGGCAAGAATGCGGTGCAATTCGTCAATCTCTGAAATCGGAAGTCCGTCGAATTCGATCACGATGTCGCCGTCGCGAAGGCCGGTTTTTTCGGCGGAACTATTACGTTCAACGGACGTGATCAGCACCGCATGATCTTTTTTGAGATTCAGCGCCCGAATGGTGCGGCGAAGCAAAGGAATATTCTGACCGGCAATACCAATATAACCGCGTGTTATTTTTCCGTCGCGTATCAGACGCATCGCAACAAATTTCGCCGTATTAACGGCGATGGCAAAACATAATCCCTGCGCCATTCGAATGACAGCCGTATTGATTCCGATCACTTCCCCGTGAGAATTAACAAGCGGTCCTCCGGAATTTCCGGGATTAAGCGCCGCATCCGTCTGGACGACATTATCAATCAATCGCCCCGATTTCGATCGCAAAGACCGACCAAGCGCACTGACGACGCCTGCTGTAACCGTACATTGGAATCCATAAGGATTGCCCACCGCGACAGCCAATTGCCCCACACGCAAAATACCGGAGTCGCCAAGACGCGCCGGAACAAGATTTGGCGCATCTATTCGTATGACCGCAAGATCCGTATCCGGATCGTCGCCAATTGTTGAGGCTACGTACGATTGACCTTCCGAGAGGGTTACTAATATTTTTTTGGCGCCATGAACCACGTGACTATTCGTCAGAATAAATCCGTCCGGCGTAAAAATAACTCCCGAACCCGACCCGCCGGTTTCTTTTCCGCGAATCGTCTGACGCGCTTCGATATTGACAACCGACGGGCTGATCTTTTCGGCAACACGTATGACCGCATTGGAGTAGGCGTCAAGAAGATCCTCATCGTCTCGCCGCGGATAGGTAACTTGCGTATTCAGAGGCCGCAGAGTCGAATTTATGAAATCGGGATGAATTTTCATGCGTTGCTTCATTCGTAGATCTATTTCTTCAATAGTTTAAAAGCGTGCGACCAGGAATTGTTGTTAAACCCAAGGGTGCACCATAACATGGCTAATGGCTCTATGGCACGTGCCGCCTCGACCTTTCCCATGTCGGCCCAATCCCATCCGAATTGTTTCAAAACAGCTTCCACTTGTTTTTTAGCGGCGTCGTTATTACCACATATAAACATTGTTGGAACGCCTTCGGAGAGTTGAGGATTCACCATGGCCGGACTCCCGACGCAATTGAAGGACTTCACGAAATTGGCTTCAGGAACCAATTTTTGGAGACGCTCCATCAGGGATTCATTTGGCCCTGTGAAGTATTTAAGGACACCATTGACCGGTGGCTCTTCCGCTATCGGATTGGTCACGTCGATCACCGTTTTACTATTAAATGCCGCGCTGCCGATTGCTTTGATAACACCCTCCGCAGCCGATCCTTTGACGGCAATTACAACCATTTCACCGAATTTCGCGGCGGCTTCGTAGGAACCGAGTGCTCCTTTGTTTCCCTCTTTGGCTTGCCAGTCTTCCAGCTTCGCGCCATCACGAGATCCCAGCATCACTTCGTGTCCATGTTTGATGAAGCCGCTGCCAAGAACTTGGGCAACTTGTCCTGATCCTAAAATTCCAATTTTCATAAAAACTCCAGGTTTAATTTGGTTAACTATCTTTTTTTTGATCTACGCATTATACGCATACGCCCACGTCTTGGCAAATTCCTCAATCGTCGTCGGCGTGGTGCTTTTCGCATCGCGCTTGGCATCCTCGGCGATATTGCCTGCGTTCAGCGATTTTTGAAATACAATAAACGCATCGGCCACACTCGGCGACATGCCCATACCGACCATCGCACCACGGGCATCTTCGTAAGGAAACTGCACATAGGGTAGCGCTTCTTTACCAATGGCCTTGCCCAATATCGTCGTTACTTCGCGGTAGGATACATCCCGTGATCCCAGAAGATACTGATGCGAATGCCCCGTAAAGTCGAGTTTGATCAGACGATCGGTCGCCACTACCGCAATGTCTTTTGTAGCAATCATAGGAAATTTCATGTCTCCATTGATCGGCGTACCGACAATATTCATTTGTTTGACGGTTCCGATCTGCCAGAATAGATTTTCCATGAAGTACGTCGGGCGCAGATGCAAAACATTCACGCCGCTGAGTTTATTGAGCATCTGTTCGAAGTCATACAGACCCTGTACCACGCCGGCATCTTTTGCCAGATGAGCGCCGACACTGCTTAAAGTGACAAAGTATTTTACGCCCGCTTTTTGAACGGCCTCGGTAATGGCCTTTGCGGTTTTATTCTGGTGGGCGCGCATATCCTCCGCCTGCAGATTGGGCGGTAACATGCCATAAACAGCAGTCGCGCCGGCAAAGGCTTTTGTTAAAAATGCGGCATCGTCGGCTGAACCGACGGCGGCTTCGGCGCCCTTTTCCGTAAACGCCTTCAATTTATCCGCATCGCGTCCGATGACACGAACTTTTTTACCTGCGGCCAAAAGCGCATGGGCAATTTCTTTTCCGGTATTTCCTGTTGCTCCAATGATAACGTACATGATGGTCTCCTTTGATGTAATTCGTTTTATTACGCTAATTGTTTCTCAAACAAGATCACGCGAGCTCGAAGCCGCAATCGGATTTCGAAACGCCTAACAATTGCTTATTTGTACTCCATTCGACTATACGGTGTAATACTCTCCTAACTCATTCTGTTAGATAATCGACAAGTTTGCGAACGCGCGGTACCACAAGATATGCCGTAGGAAACGCGACAATAAACGCAAACCCCCATGCGGAAAGCCAACGCGCGATCCATGCGCCTTCCATTCCAAAAGTTCTAAGGCTCATAACCAAGGACATGATACAGCTAAGGCACAGCGCCATAAAAAAGACAAACAGAAGTTGGGTATATTGTTTGGGGATTTTCATTTTTACTTCTTCATTAAGAATTTTGAAACAGTTAGTTCATCGAAAGAAAGTTTGTTTTACGAAATGCATTCTCGTGAAACATGAGATCGTACACATCAAACCGCATATAGTCGTAGATCGGAAACCGCTCGATGACACCAATCGCATCTTCTTCTGTCAACGCACGGACTATAACCCAAAGCTTTGTCCGATCCGCGGAGAGAGTATAATTAACGATAACCAATTCCTGCAATAGCCGGTCGACCAAACTGCGCTGATCCGGAATTAATGCGAAAAAGGCCTCTTCCGGAAATTCCGGTAAACTAATGTCAACCATGTAATGCTTCATACATTTCCGTCCTGAGTTTTAAACAAAATAAATGACTCTCGTCGGTAAATTTTCTTGCGTTTTCATTTTTCATGTATTATTGTAGCGTGTTAAGGTCAATTTGTCAAGTAAGCACTATTTTGTAACGTAGTATCCTAAAAGATACTAATGGAAAGTCAGGAATCTAAAGTCATGAAAAACAACACACACTATTGTCCCGTAACCGCGACTCTCAATGTTATCGGTGGCCGTTGGAAGCCGGTTATTCTATTTCTGCTGAGTGATAAAACGCTCCGCTTCGGCGAAATGAAAAAACAAATTCCGGGTATAACCCAAAAAATGCTCACCCAGCAACTTCGTGAACTCGAAGGGGACGGAATTGTATATCGCGAAGTATTCGCGCAGGTACCGCCCAAAGTTGAATACTCTTTGACGGAATTTGGCGGAAGCTTAAAGCCCATTCTGAAATCGATGTGTACGTGGGGCTCGGAACACCGCAAGTATATTGAGAAAAAATTGAAAGCTCAGGCGCGAACCGAGGCGGCCTAAAAGCGAAATGGCGCTTCGTTCGAAGCAAAAGCCATCAACAAAAGAATAATTGTGATCAACAATCGATGGGGCCAACATGAACCTGACCAACATTCCCTTCCAAACCATTGACTGGTCTATAATTTCTGTAGAAAGACATTCCGGAGAAACCGGTTATGCCGATTGGCGAGTCTGTTCGTACGATGGTCTTCGGGTGCGTATCGTCGAATATTCGCCCGGATATAAAGCCGATCACTGGTGCGAAAAAGGTCACATTATTTTTTGCATTCGCGGAGACTTGACGACCGAACTATCCGACGGCCGTTTGTTTGAACTGCGCCCCGGTATGTCCTACCATGTCGAGGACAAAAACTTTCCACATCGTTCGTTTAGCAAAGGCGGGGCAGAACTTTTTATCGTAGATTAATTCGTTACCGCAAACGGTCTGCTCAAGCGGTTGACATTCAAAAGAATATTGGATAACATGGAGGGCGTCGTTTTATTGTGCATTCGCACGCAAACAATCGCTACACAACCTTTGACATAACTCTCTTATGGAAAACTCAACTATTGAAATAACCAAAGTCCTCAATGAAGTTAAGACGTTTTTGATTGGACGCGTGGGTACGAATCAGATAAGACTCAATATCTTAAGTCCTAAATCTTCGAAACTGAAAATTATCGCCCACACGGATGGATTTGACAGCGAGGAATTAAAAATAACATTATCTATGGGTCAGGGCTGCTCAGGCATAGCGTGGAATAGCAAAAAGCCTTCAATTTCCGATTTGACGAAGGATGTCCATTGGCTGGCCGCAGAAGAAGGAGCCCGGGTCAAACGCGGATTAAAGATAGTGCTCGGTATTCCTCTTTTCGATCCGGACTTAGTCGATATACACAAAGTCATAGGTGTTTTGAGTATAGACAGTACGGAAAGTATTTACGCTGCCCTAAATGATTCGATTTCAGTTCTGATGCCTTACGCGACGACTTTGGCCGTTCTGATTAAGAAGAGTGGATTATAGGACATGGCGGTCTAATTCATGCCGCATGTTCAAGTACCGGCTGACCTCTATCAATTACTCCCCGAAAATGAACGCGTTATTGTAGATGTTCTTAGACATCTAATCCTCGATCATCTGCCTGAAACTTGTAAAGAGAAAATATCATTCAGCGTGCCTTATTTCTATGGACGTAAAGGCATCTGCATCATCTGGCCTTCGACTATTCCACGCGGCGGCATTAAATCCGGCGTTCTTCTGGGATTTTGGTATGGAAACAAACTAAAGGATACTAAAAAGTATTTGACGCATGGAACCAATAAACAAATATTTTATAAAATCTATCACTCCGTTGACGAAATCGACGAGAAAGCGATTGTCCGACTTTTGAAAGAGGCCGTGAGAATTGATGAACTCTGGCGCACACGCAAGAGCCATTCATGATCGGCTATCGTTACAAAAATCTGGAATACTTCAAGAACTCGAATCTCATTGAATTTTCAAATTTTTTGCGCAAATTATGCGTGAATCAAATACTCATTTAAGAAACAGGAAATTTCCATCAGCGAAAATAAACCGGGTTTAAGCCGTCAATTGGGACTTCTTGGGCTTGCTTCTACGGGCATTTGCTCTATGATTGGCGCGTCTATATACGTCGTACCGATTATGATTCAGCGCAATGTGCCGGGAATCGGCCCTTATGTTTTACCGGCATTTTTATTTGCCGCCGTTCCCGCTTTTTTTGCCGCCATAGCCTACAGTGTCTTAGCTTCGGCCATGCCGCGCGCGGGAGGAAGCTATATCTACGCTAGTCGCGGATTAAATCCCTATTTAGGTTTTGTCGCAAGTTTTTCGCAGTGGTTCGGACTTTCGATTGCCATTGGAGTCATATCGTACGTGATCGTCCCATTCATTCGCGATATTGCTTCGGTTTTAGGTTGGATGGAAATCGCCGGCGCGCTCAATACCGGAATTGTCCGGCTCATATTGGCGCTGGTTATCTTGTGGTTTTTTATTACGGTCAATATCCGCGGCATTGATCTATACGAACGAACACTCATTCCGCTAATGGTACTCATGTTCGCCCTCGGGCTGATCGTGATCGTTTCGGGATTTATTTACAATCATCAGGATTTTATTTCTGCGGTTGCTACTCTCGATGGGCGTGTGATTGAACCGCCGCCGGATCATCCCTTTGATCTCACGATTTTTCTGTCGGCATCGGCCTTGCTTTTTTCAAGCTTCATCGGATTTGATTCAATCGCTCAAGCCGGAGGAGAAGCAAAAAACCCGGGACGAACACTTCCTCTTTCGATCGTCATTGCCATGACCACGGTGAGTTTGTTCTATGTCGCTTTTACCTATGCGATGTATCATATCGTTCCGTGGAATTTTATCGCGTCCGAAGCGATGATCAAAGACATCACCGCTCCGGGTCTGATCCGCTATGTTCTTCCGGCCGGATGGACGGTCGCTATCGTGACCGGCGCCGCGGTGGCGCTGACCAATGACCTTCCGGCAATGATTCTGTCGGTTTCACGATTGATGTTCGCATGGGCGGAGGACGGAATTTTTCCGGCGCGCGTCGCAATCATTCACCCCAAACTGAAAACGCCTCACATTGCAATTATCCTAAGTGGCGTGATGGCGTCGATCGGAATTTTAGGCAGTCATTTTGCCGGCGATTTTTTTCTCGGTATCGATATCATGGTCACGTCCATGTATGTCAATTTTCTTCTGATGTGCGTCACCGTAATTACGGTTACAAAACGAAATCCCGAAATCGCGAAAAATATTACCGTATTGAAATCGCCTCTTGGACGGAATATTCTCGGAATAACAGGTATTATATTTTTAACAGGATTTTTGATCATTCATGTTACAAAAGACTGGAATGCCTCTGTATCGGCATGGTACTTCCATTCCACACCGGTCTGGCTTATCGTCATGGCCTTTGCTTCATTGATTTATTTTTATAAAGTGAGAAAACAAAAACAGGACGGCATTAATATCCATGAACGCTTTTCAAAACTCCCCGAAGAATAACAGGAAATACCCTTGTGACTAAAACCTATTGCAATCTCACCCCCAATTTGAAAATATCAAGAATTCTCACCGGACTGTGGCAAATAGCCGATATGGAACGGGACGGTCAAACCGTTAATCCCGACGAAGCCGCGATGGCGATGAAATCCTATGCGGATGCGGGCTTCACCACGTTTGACATGGCCGACCATTACGGTTCGGCAGAAATTATCGCCGGTGTATTTCGTAAAAAATTCGCTCCGGCGGCGAAGCTTTTTACCAAATGGGTTCCTAAACCCGGGCCGATGACCAAAGACGATGTGCGTGTGGCTGTTCAAAAATCTTTGACACGGCTTCAATCGGAACAGATCGATCTCTTGCAATTTCATGCGTGGATCTATGCCGATCCGCAATGGTTAGACGCGCTTTTTTGGTTAGACGAATTGCGCCAAGAAGGCCTGATTGCCAATCTCGGCGTTACCAATTTTGATACCGCGCATCTGCGCATTGCCATCAAAAGCGGCATCCCTATTATCACCAATCAGATTTGTTATTCTCTCCTCGACCAGCGCGCATCGAAGGACATGCAGGAATTTTGTGTAAAAGAGAATGTGAAAATATTGGCATTCGGCACGATGGCCGGCGGATTTTTCAGCGAGCGGTGGCTGGGAAAGGCCGAACCGGAATCGCTCTCCACCTGGTCGCAGATGAAGTATAAACGTTTTATCGATCAATCCGGCGGATGGCAGAAGTTTCAATCGCTTCTTTTGGTTCTCAAAAAAATTGCTACTGAAAAGAACGTTTCTATTCCCAATGTCGCAACTAAATACATGCTTGACCAACCGGCCGTCGGCGGAATCATAATCGGGGCACGGCTTTCTCAAAGCGAACATATCAAGGACAATGCGCGCCTCTTTGATTTTGAATTATCCCCAAGCGATACCGCAGATATTCAAAAAATTCTCGCAACGCTGAATCCCATTCCGGGCAACTGCGGGGATGAATACCGCAAGCCTCCTTTTCTTACGGCATCGGGCGACCTGAGTCATCATGTAGAGAATTTTCCACCTGTGTTTAAAACCGAGGTCAGCGCGAATGGAACAACACGCGTCCTTGGCGGAACCACCTGGGAGACCATCGGCGGATATAGCCGCGCGGTAAAGAGCGGAAATCAAATCCGAATTTCCGGGACAACCGCCACGTATAAAATGAAAGTGATCGGCGGAAATGATCCCGTCGCCCAGGCGCATTTCATCATCGATCTTTTTGAGGCCGCACTGCAAACACTCGGTGCCAAACTTGAGGATATTATTCGTACGCGCATTTTTGTTCGAAATATAAAAGACTGGGAAGCCATTGCGCGCGTGCATGGCGTGAGATTTAAAAATATTCAGCCGGCCAATACTTTAGTCGAAGCAAAATTAGTGGGCGATGAATATCTGGTGGAAATCGAAGCCGATGCGGTGGTTGGGGGTGGGTAGTTATTATCTTTTACAGCTACCAAGTCTTCAAGACTTGGTAGGCTGATCAAAAAATCGAAAGCAGGGGCTTCGCCCCTCGGCGAATAGGATTAGGAAGTATAGTTTTTTCATGGAGGGTTTATTTGAGTGAAATCCCCGATCGGAACGAGATTATATTTAGCTTTCTATTAAGTCCCACTCTTTAGATCGTAATACAATTTCATCAACATATTCGTCCCAATTGTGAAGGATAGCCGGATCGAAATCAGCTCCATTCGGCCAGACAATGGTGCAAACTTCCGGATCTATAGTAACCCGATTGAATAAATTGAGATCTTTAAGCGGAGAAAATATCTCACCGTGGAGTACCGGCTCAAAATTAATAGTTTTTACAAACCCGTCGTTGAAGGTCAATTCCAGCTTATACGGCCCAGCTGGCTTCAATAAGATTACTTTATATATTTTATGCTCCATCGTCAAATCCTTTATTTCAATGGTTCAATTGGAATGGGTAATCGACCGTTTTGAAGCCTCTCCCAATCCTCTTTAAGCTCGTTCTGATGTAATTCTGCCCATGCTTCTACCAGTCTTTGTTGCCTGCGAGGTATCGACCCTGCGATTTTTTCAACAGGATCAACGCTAAAAACTCCAACATCATCTTGGTAATAAACGTGAAAATGTGGAGTATGATGCTCAACACCAGCTTCCATATACATACGAATAATAATACCAAAAAAACGACTTAACTCGGGCATAATTTCATGAAATTATATTTAGCCCAATTTATGTTGAACCAGACAATTTTCAAAGGATGATCTGAGAGGTTATCTTGTATTTCTCTGCATTCATACATAGGTTTCTAAGGTGTCCGTATCTCATCTCCCGGTTCGATATCCGCAACCATTTTCGCTATTACCTGCGCCCTGCCCAAGGACTGCAATTTCGCCAGCAAAACATCCTCCGCGTCCGCGGCATTCACATCGGTCGTGTACGCCGATTGCCCATCCATGAGTTTGATTTTTTCCAGAGTTTTGGAATAATTCTGCTGAACCAGATACGCCGACGCGAGGACATACAGAACGTCATTTTTGTCGATGCGTTTATCCAGAGAGAATATAAACGTCGGTGATTTTCGTAAAACAAATTCCGCCCGATCGATTACTTTTTGCGCACTATCCGCGCTCTTAGCCCAAAGTGAAAAGGCCCAGCCGGCATAACCATCGGCGAGCGAATCGCCTGTGGCATCGGAAAATTGTACAATCGCAAGTGAATATTCCGCTAAACGAAGGTAGCACCAACCCGCGCCCACTTTAGCGGGAGCACCTTGCGTCGGAATCAGATTTTCATAGTCCTTGAGCGAGGCTTCGTAATCTCCATTGGCGAACTTTTTGTCGGCATCTTTGAGTTCGAGAAGATCATCTTTGACGCAAGCGCTCATCAGAAGGAAGATCCAGATATATTTTTTCATGACTATCCTGACTTGTATGTTTTTGACCTTGAAGCTAAACCCAAGACCCTTCACTATTTTATCAAAAGCATTTTTTTGGTGAAGTGGGTGCTGCCCGACTCCAGGCGATACAGATACACGCCGGCCGCAACCGATACGCCTTTATTATTTTTTCCATCCCATACCACTTCATAAAAATTGGCTTCCTGCGTGGATTCTACAAGCGTGCGGATTTCCTGTCCCAGTAAATTATAAATCCGCAGAGCGACACGATTGGTAGCGGGTACACTGTAGCGAATGACGGTCGTTGGATTAAACGGATTCGGATAGTTTTGTTCGAGTGCAAAAACTTTAGGAATTGTTCGGGCGGAATTTGAAAATGCTGCCACCGGATTCCCGTGATAGATTGCCGAAATCATTCCTCCGCGTACGCGCATTTCCATTTCGACCCATTGATTATTAATCAGCTCATACAGCCCGACGGAATACGCTTGATGAGAGGCATTCATCGTAATACGAATATTTTTTCCCGTGGACATTATTTCAATCGGTGTCTGGGCAATCTGCCAATTGTCCGGCGTTTCATAATTCTCAAGATCGTTCGTCAAAATATATCCTTCGCCCTCACCCGTAATAATAAAAGATCCGACATAAAGCGATTTTGAAAGAGGCGCGATGGAATAATTTCTCGAAAGATTCGATACATTTCCACTGCTGTCCGCGGCCGAAAGTGAAACTGCGAGGTTTCCGCTTCCCGACCATGGATAATCGCCAAACCAGATTTTTCCATATTTCTGAACGGAGACGGATGTCAAATTGACAGATAGCGTCGGCGTCATCAGCCCCTCATTGGCGCCAATGCCAAACCGAATGACATTTGCGGCGGATGTGGAAAGCGCGCCCAGCGTAAGAACCGGAGCACTTGGATCGGGCATATTGATTTTGAATGATACGCTATTGGCATACCCGTTATTCGCCGTCAGTCGAATTTCATAAACGCCGTTGCGATCGGTGACGCTTTGAAAATAGAGACTGTCGTTCGACAGCACCGCCTTCAGACCGTCACTCGAAACACTGGCTATGTACGTCAGGGGATTTGCATCCTGTGCCTGAAAAACCTGGGACATCGTGCGATAGAAAAATTTTCCAAAATTGACCGAAACGGTAGTATCCGGGATCGTCGCAAGGACCGTCGCGCGAACTGGTATTTGTGGAATGTCAACAGTCCATACACCCCGCCCATGCGTCGCAAGCACAACTTGTTTATCTACAATCTGCATTTGCCAAATCGAAACGGCGGGAAGACCGTTGTTTGAATAACTCCACGAGACGCCGGCATTCGTCGAAACGAAAAGACCGATTTCCGTTCCAACCCATATTTCAGAATTATTATGAGGCATCACAAGAAGCGAATAAACGGCTACATTTGGAAAACCATTATTGCTTGTAGAATTTGTGCCAAATCCGGAGATGTCGCTCCAGGTCGAACCTAAATTCGTCGTACGCAAAATTTTTGGGTAATTCGCGAATGAAAACAGAACGTACGCGGTCGAATCCTGTGAAGGGTGAGTCGCAAGGCCGGAAATCGAACCTAAATTCGTCGAATAATTATTGGTCTCCGTAAAAGTTTTCGCCTGATCTTTGGAAACGAATATCTTCCCAATGGTACCGCTCGACGACATGCGTTGTCCCGCCCACACGATCCACGGATTCGCAATGGATACCGTTGTCAGGCCGGAGACGCTTGAGGGACGACTTCCCCACGTTGCGACCGGAATTGGAGAGACGCTCCATGTTGTTCCAAAATTGGTCGAATAGGAGACACCGCCACGACCTATCGCCGTGATAAAATCCGGACCAAATTGAGAATAGCCAAGACGCGTGATGAAGGGCGCATTCAAATCGCTCTGGTCGCTGATACCGGGTGATAATTTTGAAAAGGAACTTCCGCCATTTGTCGAACGCCAGATTTCGTTATAATAAAGTGAGAGCAATATTTTATTCGCATCCGCGTAATTCCACACGCATTCAAAACCGTCGCCGCCCAGTCGCCGCGTCCATGCCGAATTCGCGGCAGCCGAATTGGGAGATTGCAGAGAGCCATTATCTTGTGAACCGGCAACGTATTGGTCTCCACCCGGTTTTTTTGAGACGCCGTAGAATTGAGTTGTATTAAGACCATCCGCTGTCGTTTCATCAAAATTCCACGACACGCCGCGATCGGGCGAAAACGCTACTCCACCATCATTGGAAACGAGAATCTTAAATTGCCGTGTGGACGCATTTTTTGGAATTATATAAATTCCATGTTGATCCGCATGAACAAAAGGCTGCGACTCGCCCGTAAACCAATTCGTAATTTTTGTGGTGATGCGCGTGTAAACCGCTACCGTATCATACCGAAGTGTAATCGTAGACGAGGGCAAGCTATTCGGTGTCCATGACGCCGCTGCCAATGCCGGACCGACTTCCATCACGGTTTTATATTTGATACCGCCGGCGACCGATATATTTCCACTGGCCGCGCTGGCATTGTAAGTGACCGCATGTACAAAAATATATTCACGATAGACCGGTGTCGAACCGGAGACATCCCGCGAAGATGCATTTAAATCAAAGGCACCGTCATTTTTTTCGTCACGGAAACTCACCATGAGTTGCCGGTTATTTGTAATATCCCAAGCTTGAAAAGGCACATCGACGTAATTGGAATAAATATAGTTGCCCGCCGCAATACCGGAACCACCGGCGCCAACGGAAAAGCGATGGCCTTTCTGTGTAATTCCTGTTCCGAAACGAAGCTCAATTGTAATGACAGTATCTGCTGCTGCCAGATTAGTCGATGAGGCGCCACCAAATCCATTCATTCCGGTACCCACACCACCGTTGAGAAATGGAATTCCTGCAAAACTTTCAAACTTCAGAAACGATGCCGTTCCGACCGTATCCGCCGATCTCACGTTTTGGTTGGTACTACCCGGCTGAATAACAACGCGATTCCAATTGAGTCCGCCGACGAGCACCGTGTCCTTTGCATAGGGATCGACCGCCAGTGAATTATCGTACCAACCTTGTCCATTAAACCAATTCGGGTTAGTTCCGTTTGTTTCGTTGACAATGCCCCAGGTTGCGCCGGCGGTCGTTGTCATATACAATCGCGATGTCGACTCATCGACATACTGCGCGGCGTAGAGGCGCGTTGTATCCGAAGGTGCAATCGCGAGTTCAATACGGCCTCCTTGTGTAATTCCGGTCGAAATGGGCGACCATGTCACTCCGCCGTTGAGCGATCGCAATATTGTTCCGCCGAGGTCGGTCCCATTACCGGAGGATCCCGCCGCGTAAACCGTGTTCGCATTTTGAGGATTATAAAGAATATGCTGTATGCGAAGGCCGCCACCGGAATATCCGGCTGTCCAGGTGACTCCTCCATTGGTGGATCGAAAAATCCCCGCGTTTGTCGCCGCTAAAATAATATTGGCATCGGAGGGGCTTATAATAATGCGATTGACAAATGAAAAGTTGTTTTGTCCCGCCGTTGAACTCAATTGAATCCATGATAATCCTTTGTCCGTGGACTTAAAGATTCCGTCGCCAACTATTGAGCCGATGTTATAGAAGCCTTCTCCGGTGCCGGCATACAGTATCGTATGGTCGGATGCGGCCTGGGCCATCGTCGTAACCGCAAGAGTGGGCAGATTCGGCGTGAGATCGGACCATGAAGCGCCGGCATTTGTGGTTTTCCATATGCCTCCGCCAACACCGCCGGAAAACCACGTGTTATCGTTTCCGTCGTCCAGATCTGCAATAACCGCACGTGAGCGACCGGAGAAATTGGCCGGTCCGCGTTCGATCCAGTTGAGTGAATTTTTTGACTTGCTGATGGTTCGGGCATCAAAGGCAATCCCGGCCTTTTGTAATTCCAAAATCTTGTTATTCGAGGGATATTCCGGAGCGGATTGCCCTTCACGCGTTCGAATTTCCCGGTGGTAGTCATGGAATTCTTGAGGGGCGTCAAATTCGCGCTCCGACTTATCACCAACATTCAATATTATTCCTATCGAAAGGACTACGAAAAAAAATAGTCGTAAAAATTGACCCATCATGAGCGCCTTTGTGGATTGAGAGAGTTAATCTTTTTAATGTATGCCGAATCAGGCGTAAAGGCAAACGTGAAAGTTCCGGAGACAGATCAAATTGGCAGCGACCATTTTTCTTAAATCATGTGCGATGCGGCGGCAACCCGGAGGTCTTTTCTCCGTATAGGCATACCAAACAAAACTATTTTTAAATCACAAATGAGGTTATTATGAAATTTTGGCTATCGACTGCTGTCATTGCTGCGTCCTTGTTAGGTCAAGGCAAGCAGGATTCTGCTTTTGTGGAGCTGATAAAGGCGAATAATATTCTTGGCGTGAAGGCGATGATTGACCACAAAATTGATGTCAATGGATTTGTTGATCTCGACGTGCCTCTGGTGGTCGCCGCAAAAAACGGATTTCTGGATATTGCCAAGCTTCTTGCGGATGCGAAGGCTGATATTAATAAGCCGAACAAGAGAGGGACAACGGCGCTCATGATGGCATCCTACAGCGGGCAGAAGGAAGTTGTCGAATTCCTGATACAACAGAGGGCTGACATTTCCGCTGTTGCCCCTAATGGCTATCGTGCTTTTGATTGGGCTTTAGAGACCTCGCAAGTGGAGATCATGTCCATCATTACTATGAATTGGGCAAAACAACT
>JANNSF010000011.1:0-2067 GCA_031402315.1 bacterium
CAAGGCCAACGGATTTTTCCCTTCCTCGGCCAGCAGAGGATTATACCGATACAGAAGCCAGTGCCCGCTGTCCACGGCGGCTTTCTGCTGATGCAGTCCGCGACCCATGGTGATGCCGTGTGCTATGCAGTGACTGTACGCAATAATGAGCGACGGACCATCGTACGCTTCGGCCTCGAGCATGGCTTTGACCAATTGTCCATCGTTGGCTCCCATCGCTACCTGTGCAACATAGACGTGACCGGCACTCATCGCCATCAGCCCAAGATCTTTTTTAGAATAACGTTTTCCGCCTGCCGCAAATTTGGCGACGGCACCGCGATTAGTCGATTTCGATGCCTGACCACCGGTATTGGAATAGACCTCGGTGTCGAGAACAAGGATATTGACATTGCGGCCCGACGCCAGAACATGATCGAGTCCGCCGTAACCGATATCATAAGCCCATCCGTCGCCGCCGACAATCCAGACACTCTTCTTGACAAAAAAGTCCACCACGCCAAGCAGGCGTTTTGCGTCCGGTGTATTTATATTCAATAAAGCTTTTTTCAGAAGGACAATCCGTTCGCGCTGATCATGAATTTCTGTTTCGGTTTTTTGACTTGCTGTAATAATGGTATCCACAAGATCAGGGTTCAAAAATGCGGAAAGTTTTTGCAGTAATTCTGTAGCGAATGCAGTTTGTTTATCCACGGTGAGGCGAAATCCCAATCCAAATTCCGCAT
Organism: bacterium; assembly: GCA_031402315.1. Lineage (GTDB taxonomy): Bacteria > CLD3 > CLD3 > SB21 > SB21 > JANNSF01. The sequence continues at coordinate 726 of JANNSF010000011.1, forward strand.
TGTCTTCAAAAAGCGAATTGCTCCATGCCGGACCTCGCCCTTCTTTGGTTTGCGCCCAAGGCGTCGTCGGGAGATTACCTCCGTAGATCGAGGAACAACCGGTCGCATTAGCAATCATGGCACGCTCGCCGAAAAGCTGGCTGACCAATTTCAGATAAGGCGTTTCACCGCAGCCGGAACAAGCTCCTGAAAATTCAAAAAGTGGTTGGAGGAATTGGGAGCCTTTAACGGAATTCATCGGAACCGTGCGTCGATCCGCTTCCGGCAAAGAAAGGAAAAATTCCCAATTAATACTCTCATTTTCGCGAAGCGGCGATTGCGGCGCCATATTCAACGCTTTGAGACGTGTCTCGGATTTATTTTTCGCGGGACATACGTCCACGCAGATACCGCAGCCCGTGCAGTCTTCGGGCGCAACCTGAATCGAGTACATCGCGTCCGAAAATTCCTTGCCTTTATACGAAACCGCTTTGAAGGAATCCGGTTTCGTTTTCAATTCGTCCGCACCAAAGACTTTGACACGAATGGTTGCGTGAGGGCAAACAAGCGCGCATTTATTACATTGAATGCAAACTGCAGAATCCCATACCGGAATCTCAAGCGCAATATTTCTTTTTTCCCAGCGTGCTGTATTCGTGGGAAACGTCCCGTCAATCGGCATGGCGCTCACGGGCAATTCATCCCCGTCACCGGAAATCATTTTTGCGGTAACGTCCTTGACAAAGAGTGGTGCGTTCCCAGAAACCGCCGCCTGCATCATGATCGTACCGGATGCCTTCGACGGGTAGGTGACCCGCGCCAGATTGGCCAGAGTTTGATCAACGGCATGGTTATTGATACGTACAATTTCTTCGCCTTTTTTGCCGTATGTTTTTTCAATGGACAGTTTGATGGCGTCAATTGCGCGCTCGCGCGGCAGGACACCGGAGATCGCAAAAAAGCACGTTTGCATGATAGTGTTAAATCGCCCGCCCATGCCGGTATCTTTGGCAACACGATATCCATCGATCACATATAGTTTTATCTTCTTGTGGATGATTTGTTCCTGCACCGGCCGCGGTAATTGATCCCAAACGACATCAGGACCGAAGGGGCTATTGATCAAAAAAACCGCCTCGTCCGCGGCGTATTTCAGCATGTCGTATTTTTCGAGAAAGGAGAATTGGTGGCACGCAATAAAATTGGCCGACGTCACCAGATACGGCGCCACGACAGGAGGCGGGCCGAAACGTAAGTGTGAGACGGTGACCGAACCGGATTTTTTCGAATCGTACACGAAATAGCCTTGGGCATCAAAATCGGTATCTTCACCTATAATTTTGATGGAATTCTTATTTGCGCC
>JANNSF010000012.1:0-16637 GCA_031402315.1 bacterium
GCATTTATTTTTTGCCTGTCCCTGACTCTTCGGGTATTGTTGTCGTGACGCTGACCGCTTCGGATCCTTCGAATGCATCCGCGCGCGATACATTTTTAGTCACGATAGGTTCGGTCAATGATCCACCGCGTCTTGTGAACCCGATTCCGGATACCAGTTTTGCACAAAATTTCGGCCGCCAGTTTATTGCCAAATTGGGCGCACGCTTCATTGACGTAGATTCTCCGGTATTGCAATTCACCGCCATTCCATTTTCTTCAGGCATTTTGACCTTTGTTTCGGCGGATAGTCTTTTCATCCAAAGTACAAAAGATTTTTTTGGATCGGTGCTTATTCGCATTCGGGCGAGCGATGGCTCAAATTCTACGGCGGATACATTTCGCGTGACACTCCGCGACACCCAAGCGCCGGAAATTTGGATCAGTGCTTTGGCCACACCATGGGCTACGGTTGTCCGTTTTGTTGCCGGCGCCAAAGAGACCTTATCAAATCTGAAAATTAATGTGAACGGCCAGGATTTGACCAATCAAAGAAGGGATAATCTATATTATTCGGATTTCGAGATTATCGCGGCCGGTGATATGCATGTTGTCACTTCCGGTGCGGACATTGCAGGGAATCGGGATACGGTCCGACGAACTTATTCCGTTGCGGCTGCAAAAAAGACCGAAGGCGCGATGCGTCTGAGTGGTACGCCTCAAACCTTTATCTTGACACGGTCGTCCCAAGTGCAGAAATCATCATCGCTCGTATTTTTAATCGATCCCCTTGAAGTGATTTCGACCGGTACGGAACCGCTCCGAGTTGAAAGCTCAATCCGCACTCTGATATCGGGTCTTTCGGGGGTCACCGATCCGGAAAAAATAGGGTATTATGAATATGCCGATGGCATGTGGCTTTATCTCGGAGGCCAAAATTCAGACGGACAAATCACATTGCCGTTGAATCGCAGCGCCGTAATTGCCATCGCCTATGATCCGGATCGAATTATCGTGCCGAAAAGATTTGCCCTTGAGCAAAATTTTCCCAATCCATTTAATCCCGCAACGACGATTCGTTATCACATCCCGGTTGAAGCGTCGGTTTCAATCCGCGTCTTCAATTTGCTCGGACAAGAAATCAGAACGCTCGTCAATGAAAAAAAATCGGCTGGGATCTTTGATGTCCGTTGGGACGGGCGTACCAATAATGGGCAATTCGCATCCTCCGGCGTCTATTTGTATCGGATCGAGGCAGGCCGCTTCATCCAAACCCGAAAAATGGTACTTGTAAAGTGATGAATTCAATATTCAAGTGTGCCACCGTGGGCCTTGTTTTATTGGCATGCGCCGATTCGAAAAAAACGCCCGCTGAAATAATCAAGGAAAGTGAATCGCTATTTTCTAAAGGAAAGTATGCCGAGGCGTTGGAAATCTATGAGTCGCTTATAGTCTCCCAAGGAAGTATTGCCAGAGTCGGTGCCGGATGGTGCCAATTGCGTCTGGGAAACAGGGATGAGGCGAACCTTTATTTTGCCGATGCGGCTCCGGACTCTTTGACGGACGGGTTTGCCGGATGGTCGCTCGTGCTTTGGGCAAATAACAGCCCGGACATCTCGATTGCCATGGCAGAAATCGTCCTGAAATCAGACTCTAATTTTGTCTTATCGCTGGACAAGAAATTCACGTTTAAAGACCTTTACTGGATCGAAGCCGCCGATTACCTCCAGTTGGGCCATTTGGAAACAGCGGTCTCAAAAATAAAGAAAATAGATCCCTCGTTTAGTCCCAATCTAAGCGATCCTTTTCTTGCCAAAGTCATTGCTGAAAAGCTCCAATCCCTCGGCGTAGCGCATTAGCAAAGCCTTCTCCGACTTATGTCATCCCGGCTTCCCAATTTTCTTTTTGCATTTCCATAAATTCTTAGCTATCATTGAACTCGATTAGTTGGTTAGAGTAGCATTGGTTTGACAAATCGAAATGGCTTAGCGAGGAGATAATTATGCGATTGATTACACGCACCGACTTAGACGGTCTCACGAGTGCGGTATTTATAACGGTGATGGAGAAAATTGACGAAGTCATCTTTGTTGAGCCTAAGCTTATGCAGGATGGAAAATTTGACGTCACCGATCATGATATCATAGCGAATCTCCCGTACCATCCCAAGTGTGCGTTGTGGTTTGATCATCACGCCAGCCAGGACATTCACATGGACAAAGAATACCGCGGCAAGTTTGCCATTGCACCGAGTTGTGCTCGCGTGATCTATGATTTCTATGAGAAACCCGAAGAACTTAATCCGTTTGAGCATCTCCTGATAGAAACCGATCGTGTGGATAGCGCGCAATTGACAATGGAAGATGTTATGAGCCCCAAAGGCTGGGTGCTCGTTTCTTATACGCTCGATCCGCGTTCCGGTGTGGATGCCTTTGAAGACTATTTCCAGCGGATGATTGGATGGATTATGACACACCCGGTTGACGAAATATTGCAAATACCGGATGTCAAAGAGAAAGTAGACCGCTATTTCGCCGATGAGAATCGTTTTAAAGAGGCTTTACAAAAACACACCCGTCAAGACGGCAATGTCATAATTACCGATCAACGTGGCGTTGATAAATTTCCTTCCGGTAATCGTTTCTTGGTTTATACGCTTTTTCCGGAATCCAATATTTCTGTTCGGTTATTCAAGGGAAAAGAGCCCGGAGTCACGGTCTGTGCGGTCGGACATAGTATTTTTAACCGTACTTCAAACACGCACGTTGGTAAATTGATGGCGGAATACGGGGGCGGGGGCCATAAAGGTGCCGGGACCTGTCAGGTTCCTGACGCCGAGGCCGACGTCAAAGTTCAGGAAATCATCGGCCGCATGAAAAAAGACGGATAACTTCAAAATTCAGACCAAAATTACTAAAAGCTCCGAGACGATCGGGGCTTTTTTCATTTTGCGAGAGTCTTTTTTCGAAACTTTATCTCGTTTGGATCGTCTTTGTACATGAATTTGAATTCGACTATTTGAAAGGATTCGTCATGAAAAGTTTTTTAGGTGTATGCGGACTCGTTGTTGTCGCGGTAGTTAGCATGAGTCTTACTCGGCGCGGTGACGATGGATCAAAATTTTTTGACAAGACGTTTATGGTCGAGAATGGTGGTACGCTCACCCTTGAAACAATCACCGGCAATATTCGGATTACCGGTACGGATGAAAATACCGTATCCGTGGTTGTCAATACCGGTGCCCGATCAAAAAATTTGGAGAACTTCGAAGTAACAGCCGAAAAAACAGCTTCAGGAGTTTCAATTCGCGGCGCAGAAATCCGTAAAATGATATTCAACAATTGGAATTTGGATATCGAATTCATAATACGTGTACCCAAAAAATATAATCTTGATTTGCAAACCAGCGGCGGAAATATTGATGTACAAAAACTCGTGGGGGCCATACAGGGTGGTACATCGGGCGGCAATCTCATTTTGAAGAGCATCGATGGTCCCGTCAATTTGAAAACATCGGGTGGCAATGTATTAGTAGAAAATGGCCAAGGTTCGCTAAGATTGAAAACATCCGGCGGGAATATGGAGATCGCCAATTTTGCCGGCGATGCCGATGCCTCCACGTCGGGTGGAAATATAGTGATTTCCAATTCAAAGGGTAAAATCAGTGCGGAAACATCCGGTGGTAATATTCGCGCGGAAGTAGTAGGTAATTTTAAGGGAGTAAATGTCGAAACCAGCGGGGGAGACATCGATATTAAGTTGCCCGCGGACATCAAGGCAACCTTGCAAGCTTACTCAACGGGCGGAGACGTCGAATGCGATTTCCCGATTCTCGTAACCGGCGGGAAGATGCGTGATAATAAAATCAACGGTGACATAAACGGTGGGGGAGAGCTTATTAAGGCGCGCACGAGCGGCGGGGAAATACGAATTACAAAACAATAATCTTGTCCGGAATCGGGCTTTTTATAAAGGCTGCCTCATTAGAGGCAGCCTTTATAATTATTGTCTCCTAGTCAAAAATCAAAAAATCGTCGGATCCAATATCAATAGTTCACGATATCTTCAATCGCATGATAGATTTTATCCTCATTGACGAGAACAGCTGCCTCTAAAATTCTTGAAAACGGAATGGGCGCGTCTTCACTACAGACACGGCGAACCGGCGCATCAAGGTATTCGAAACAATCCTGTGCAATGCGCGCGGCTATTTCCCCGCCAAATCCACCCGTTGTTTGATTTTCATGGACCACGATAACGCGACCTGTCTTTTGAATAGATTGTTTGATGGTGTCCATGTCAAACGGTACAATTGAACGAAGGTCGATAATTTCGGCCTGAATATTCTTGTCGGCGAGCTTATTGGCGGCACGCAAGGACCAGTGGGTGGTCGTGCCGTATGTGATAACGGTGACATCCGAGCCTTCGCGGCGCACTCGCGCTTTTCCAAAGGGCACTATGTGATGAGCGTCGGTCTGTGGGCTTTGGGCGAACATCTGGTTGTACAAAAATTTTGGTTCGAGGAAAAAAGTAATTCCCCTGGACCGGATCGCCATTCGTAGAAGGCCGCATGCATCGTCCGCAAACGAAGGTACGACAATTCGCACGCCGGGCAGATTGGCCATAATGCCTTCAATGTTTTGTGAATGATAGAGTCCGCCGCCAATATATCCACCGCTGGCGAGGCGAATGACAATATTGGGGCAATTTTGACCGTTGGAACGGTAATACTCGTGGGAGGTTTCTACGATTTGCTCCATCGCAGGCCACACGTAGTCGGCAAACTGAGCGGCTTCAATCACGATACGGATATTGTCTTTAAATCGCGACATGCCATTGGCCGTTCCTACAATATAGTCTTCCGCGATCGGGGCATTGAAAACCCGTCCGCGGCCGAATTCCTGTTGCATATTTTTTGTAACGTTGAATACGCCGCCTTTTTCTTTGGACGCCACGTCCTGACCCCAAAGGAATGTATCGGGATTGGCCCTGAATTCCTCGTGCATTACGCGATTAATCGCCTGGATGATTTTTTCTGTCGGCTCACCGGCGGGGGTCGGAGTCTCCTCAGCCTTCAGTGGCTCGGGCGTCACAAAGTCCATCGCTGTTTTCGGATCGGGCAATGCGGCGGCATCGGCTCGGGCTGCGGCTTCATCAACTTCATTCTTATTCTGTTCTTCGATGGTCAAAATCTCCGCTTCGGTGAATATGCCTTCTTCAACGACGAAGGCACGAAACTTTGAAATCGGATCAAGAGTCAGCATCTCGGCGAGTTCCTCCGGCGAGCGATACAGCTCATGGCGATCGGAGTTGCTGTGCGAATTCATGCGCACGCAGTCCGCATGCACAATAGCGGGTCCCTTTCCCGATTTTACGTAGGCCATCGCCTCGTCCATCGCGCGACGGCAATCAAAGAAGTCCTTTCCATCACAATTGGCAATAAAGAGATTTTTTAGTCCTCTAAAATTCTCCGATACAATACGATTGGCGGTTTGTTCTTCGGACGGTACGCTAATGCCATAATGATTATTCTGAATCACAAAAATGACGGGGAGTTGTTCCCGGCTGGCGCCATTCATGGCTTCATAGACGTAGCCTTCCGAGGCGGAAGCGTCGCCAAAGCTGGCGTATGCAATGCCATCGGATTTATAGAATTTTATGGCACGCGCAACGCCTACGGCATGAAGAGTATGATTTGATACACATGACGACACGTTTTCAATTTGGATTTCCGGCTTTGCAAAATGATTAGACATATGGCGCCCGCCGCTTGCCACATCATCACGACGGGACAGTCCGTTAAGCATTATTTCATCCACCGAAACGCCGCCGGCAAGGCATGTCAATTGGTCCCGATAGTACGGAAATAAAAAATCGATATTGGGGCGAAAGGATAATCCCAAGGCTAACTGAATGCCTTCGTGCCCGCCACACATAGCGAGGTATGACCAGCCCTTAGACTGGCGAATAAAAATGGAAGCCTGATGATCAATTAGACGGCTTTTGTGCGCAAGAGTGTACCATGTCTTCAAATCCTCGCGGCTAACTTCGGGCCGTTTTGCTTTCGGTTGAGTCATCGTTTCCAAAATAAACTCCTTAAAATTTATTCAAAATTGACGGTAATCGTCCTTGCGACCGCGTATGTAAAGGAAAAAAAGCAATTTATTCAAGAATTTTTCGCTTGTGGCGAATTTTTTAGGGTGCTGGGCTTGGGGCGGTAACGATGACGCGTCCTACTTTGCTTTCTTGCCATAGACAATAAAATATGCCGCTAGCCTGATGCCATGAATTCCGGCAAATCGGATGCAAAGATCAAGGCATTGCGCCAAAAGTCGTCGAAGTAGTGGTTTTGGGTGTCCATAGTAACCTGATTTTGCGCCGGCGTCAAATCCGGAGCTCTGTAGCCACTTTTGATATTGAATGGGTGATGTTAGACGATCTGCCCAATTGCCATTATTTGGATCGCAGGTATTGGTGGGATGATCAGGGAGCGACGGTTTGGATTTGGTCTTTAGATAACTTTCGACCGTAGAGACGATATCGGCCTTATGCATACCTCGCGTGGCTTCGGCCAAATAATTAACTTCCAATGGGCTAAGTTCAAATGCTTCACGGATTATATTGGCGCGAAGAGAGCGGTACGACTTCAATGCGTCACGTTGCTTGTGCTCGGCTGTATTCACGCGATCGGTCGTTTCAACGAGCTTTTGCTGGCGCTTTAGGATTCGGTTGATCGCAGGGTTCCATGGATTCGCATGAGTTGACATGACGAGACTATTGATTCCCGGTAGACGAGACGCATGACTGAAAAATGTCGGCATATCGTAGATGTGCTCCATTACATCGCATGAAACGATCGAATCACAAGCTATGCCTTTTGCATGCAAAAAGGATTGAACGTCAGCGATATCCCCGAGAACAAAAAAATCAGGTACCGCGCCAAAGTGTGAGGTTAGGATGCGAGTATCCGTAATAGATAAGTCAAAAATATCATTATAGATAACTTTACCAAAACCTGATTTTTTGGCTAGGATCGACAATAGGCCAGAACCTCCGCCATAATCTACAAGGGTAATTTCGCGGAGCGGTTTTCGACAAAGGTCGGCGGCCATTGACAAAATGAAAGCATATTTTTGGAGTGTTTGTCGAGACTTGCGCGCATACTTTCTAAGGTACCGTTTGTTATAGTCAGAAATTTTTAATTCACCAAGGCTGAGATCCGTAAGTATTGAAGAAACGGAATTCGCGGCTTCATTTATTTGTGACAAGATATCTTGATCGAAAGAAGCGGGAGTGTGAGGAAATATGAATTTCATGATGTTTTCCAAAGTTAATAAGAAGAGTTACTCCTCCAGGATGAACTCAAAACATAAAGCGCCCAGTACGATAACAACCAAGTCATAGACGACGATTATTTTGATCCAGTCCCATGCTCCGTTCCACGACGAGCCTTGAAAAAACACGGCCGTCGCCTCGACGCTGGCGATCAGCAAAGGGATCGAGATAGGAAATAACAAGACCGGAAGAATAGTATCCTTCAGCCGGGAATTGGCGGCCAAAGCCGAAAAAATGACACCCGCACCAATATAACCCAAAGTTCCAAGCATGCAGATGGTCATTACACCCAGCCAGCCCGTTGAAGAAGAAGGATTAAAAAATAGTGCGTAGAGCGGCAACAGCATACACTCCGCCAGTAACATGAAGATAGCGGCCGAAAGAAATTTCCCGAAATAAATTGCTTCTTTGTCGACCGGAGCCATTTGAAGTGCTTGAAAATTGCCGTTTTGCATCTCACCGGAAAAAATACGATTAAGACCGAGTGTACCGGCAAAGGAAAAAGCTATCCACAAAATTCCCGCCCCCAATTCATCCCGTTGATCAATAGCCGTAAACGCAAAATTGAAAATGACGAGCATCAGTAGACCAAAACTGGCGGTAACGGCAATAAATTCCTTCGATCGACGTTCGCTCCGAAGGTCTTTGCTGAGAATCGTCCAAATAATGTGAAAAAAAGACGGCATAGGAAGTTTGGGTTTTGAAGGAATCTGTCGGGGTGAGAGGATTCGAACCTCTGACCTCTTGGTCCCGAACCAAGCACGCTACCGGACTGCGCTACACCCCGAATAATTTAGGCGCGGCAAGAATGCTAAAATTAAGCAAAAAATGCAATCGAAAATATTAATGCATCGAGGATGTAGGAAAACAACTTTGGTTTTGTAATTTTGTCAAGAAACTTTCTTTTTGGCTATCACCGTATAACCCAAAGTGTATTCCGTTTTTTCGGCTCCTAACTCCGCGTGTTTCCTAAAAATCATGCGATACATGGTATCCAGAACCATCCAGGGGATCAATCCGGCCAATCTTCTTCCTAAAAGCTTTTTGGCAATTCGATTTCCAAGTTTTCGAAAAAAATAGATAACTACAGCAATGATTTCCCCACGCGCTTTGAATTCTTTGATTTCGAAGCCATTCGATTCTATTAAGTATTTCAATCCATAATAGGTGTAGCGATAGAAATCATAGGGAGTCTCGTGAAGTTGATAAAGGAAAGGGACTGTCAAGAACAGAGTGCCTCCATGTTTCAAAACGCGTTGGAATTCGAGCAGTGCTTTTTCCGGATTGGGTATGTGTTCCAAAACTTCCGTACATAAAACAATATCGAATCTCTGATCGGCAAAAGGCAATTGCATTACGGAGCCAAAGACATCAATATGAAGTTTTTTATGCAGGGTATTAGGCCAATCAAGCCGGACTTGTTTTTCGATTTTGTGAAGATAGAATTTTTCGTAGGTCATGTCGCCACAACCCGCATTCAGGAGCGTCCCGCGAAAGTAGGATTCGGCGCTTTTTAGATGCTCCTCGATAAGAAAACGTTGCGTGCTGATCATGACCGGAGAATTGCCATGTCCGGAAGCAAGTAAGGCTGACTATTCTCAATGCGATACACGAAAGTACCATCTTGAGTGACTAGACCGGCGCTTAGTGTCGCAGGCGAATCGCCATTGTGACAACGAGTATTATTTCCTGCAATTTCACCATTGATCTGGGTCAATTCCTCAGACGTCAATAGGCGTAAGGTCTGACGTGAAATCGGGCAGCTTAAATAGTCAAAAAGCCATGACTCCATTACAATTTATAAGCTTTGATTATCTTCTGTTCCGTCGTCGGGCGATCGCCGCTATCTTTTGGCACAGCCTCCAGCTTCTTTACGTTATCATAGCCATCGACCACTTCACCGAATATGGTATGCTTCATGTCGAGCCACGGGGTGGGTACGGTCGTAATAAAAAACTGGCTTCCGTTGGTATTTGGGCCCGCATTAGCCATAGCAAGAATTCCTGCTTTTGTAAATTTGGTTTTGGCGTCAAATTCATCTTCAAACGATTTGCCCCAAATAGACTTTCCGCCACGCCCTGTACCGGTCGGATCGCCGCCTTGAATCATAAAGTCTTTAATGATGCGGTGAAAAATAATGCCATTGTAGTAGCCTTGTTCGATGAGGCCAAGAAAATTTTCACACGTTTTCGGTGCAATTTCCGGCATGAGTTTAAATGTGATATTGCCTTGAGTCGTTTCAAATACAACTTTCGTTTCGCTCATAAATCCTCGGGTTTCGGTTAATAAATAAGAATTCAGGCTAATATATTATGAAAGAAGTATTCCGCAAAAGTTATTTTTTAGTCAAAAAAGCCCTGGGTGATAGGGATATTGCAACTTTTCCTTCGTATTCGCGTTCATATAAAAAAATGGAGGTACCATGGATCTCTCGAAGAAGCTCTATAAATCGAACGATGACAAAATGTGGGACGGCGTTTGTGCGGGTCTGGCAAAGTATTTTGAGATAAACCCCGCTGTGATTCGTTTGGCCTTCTTGGTACTGACGTTTTGTGACTTGATCGGTCTACTTGTATATGTGTGCGGTATGGTGTTACTGCCACGCGAACCGGTTACGGAACTGAACTCTCAGGCGGAATCAAAGCGGGTGGTCAATAATGGGTTATTTTGGGGCAGTGCATTAATATTAATTGGCGGCATCTTACTTTTGGATCGGCTGGATCTTTTCGAATGGCGCTGGTACTGGCGTCATTTTGGCTGGCGCTATCTGGTTCCAACCGCCATGATTGTCATGGGTTTAATTATTATTTTCTCTAGAAATGCACGTTCCTTTGGAGCCAATTTTTCCGGCTTTTCCGGTATTCACCGTCAAATGAACAATAGAAAAATATTTGGTGTATGTTCCGGGCTCGCATACGCCTGGAATGTAGACGTCTCTGCAATCCGCATGGCGTGGGTTTTGGCAACATTCATACTCTTTCCATTGGGCGTCTTGCTGTACTTTGTTCTGGCGGTAATTTTGCCGCGTGAAACGATCAAGCCCGCTGAAAACAAGACGGAGGGCGTATCATGAATGTAGATATTGCGGCGGAAGTTTCTGCCGAATCGAAACGAACAGAAAAAAATTACTTTTTGACCGGCATTTGGCTGGTTGTCATCGGTGTGGGCTGGCTCCTTTATAACACACATTTCTTGAATTGGGCGTGGATGGAACGGTACGGACTCATTACGCTTGGCGCGATCAGTTTACTCAAAACACTGTATCTGAAAAAGTATCAGATTTTTTGGAGCGTGGCATTGATTTTAACGGGCGTATTTCATCTTTATCTGGATCAATCCAACTACGGCATGCGCATGCTGTGGCCGATGTATTTTCTAATCGCCGGTTTAGCGTGGTTTTTGAATTTCTGTATTCGCCCGAGCCGCTGGATATCGCTTGCGGCTGGACTTATTACAACGACTTTTGGCGGGCTTTACCTCACCCGCGCCGTGGATTTGCTTTCGTACGAATGGATTGCTATGGTGCGTACGTATTGGCCATTGACATTTGTGATGGCCGGAATTATACTGCTCGCAGTGGCACTAATTCGGAAGCGAAAGATTACAGATCTTGAGTGAATTTTCAGGAAAACAAAAAGCTTTTCTAAGGGGACTGGGCATGGCCTTGAAGCCAACCGTCATGATTGGCAAAAATGGCGTGACGGATAATACTTTTATCTCCATCAATAACGGGTTCAATACCAAGGAACTTTTGAAAATCAAGATCCAAGATGGATGCGAATTAGAAAAGGAAGAAGTGGCGGCACTGGTCGGAAAGAAGACGAAATCTAAATTGGTTCAGATTATTGGCAATATGATTCTACTATACAAACGCCACGACGAACCGAAAATACACCTCCCCTAAATTTCCTTCCGATTTCAAACGATAATTTAGAAATTCAAGATGTCTATCCGTCGAGCGCTTTTTCTTCATCGGTAATGATTTGCATAATTTGCGGTGCGGTGGAGGCTTCCGAAATTTTGCGGCGAAAGGAAGCCTGGTTGAGTAATCGTGAAATGCGGGAAAGCATTTTGATATGTTGGCTGGATGAATTTTCCGGGCCTACGAGCATGAATATGATACGAACCGGTTTACCGTCGAGCGCATCAAAATTAATATCTTGATTCGCAATACCCAGCCCGACCGAGAGTTCCTCCACACCGCTTGATTTTCCATGAGGAATCGCAACGCTATTGCCAATGCCGGTGCTCATCATTTTTTCGCGCTCGAGAACCGACTGAAGGACTTTCTCGCGATTTTTGATTTTTCCACCGGCGGTGAGGACATCGATCATTTCGTGAATGATCTCGACTTTTTCCGACTTTTGAAGCGGGATTCGAATCAAATCTTCGCGGAGCATTTCACTGAGTTTCATGATCGTATTCTTTGCTAAAATCTGTATAGGCTAATATACACTACTTTTCCTCAAAATTGCTTAAGCGTTTGAAATCCATAACGCGCGAAAAAATCTGATCCTGCGTCAGATCTTTCAGGGCGTTCAAACTGAAATCTTGCACACAATAGGATGCCATAGCGCTTCCATAAATGACCGCACGTTTGAGATTCTCAAACGAAAGGTCTTGGGTTTTGGTCACGTAGCCCATAAATCCGCCGGCAAAGGTATCGCCTGCGCCTGTCGGGTCCCATACGTGCTCCAGAGGCATAGCCGGTGCGATAAAGTGCTGGTCCTTGGTCATGAGGACGGCGCCGTGTTCGCCTTTTTTAATAATAATAATTTTCGGCCCCATTTTGAAAATTTCCTGGGCGGCCTTAAGAAGATTCGATTTTCCGGACAATTGACGTGCTTCTTCATCATTGATCATAAATACGTCAACGCGCTCTAAAACTTTGCGCAACGCCGCATTGCTTCCTCCGATCCAAAAATTCATCGTATCAAGACCTATGAATTTAGGATTTTTAACTTGATTCAAAACGTCGAGTTGAAGCTCCGGCGCGATATTCGCCAAAAAAACATACGGGGTAGTTTTGTACGCATCGGGAATATGAGGTTTGAAATCCGCAAATACATTGAGGTGGGTATAAATGGTCTCGCGCTGATTCATATCTTCGAGATATTTGCCTTTCCAGCGAAAGGTTTTTCCGGGAGCCACTTGAAGTCCGGAAAAATCGACACCCTTTTTTTTGAGATAATTGATTTGGTCCATCGGGTAATCGTCGCCTACCACGCCAACAAGTTTGACGGGCGCAAAATAGCATGCCGATGCACTGAAAAACGTCGCGGCGCCACCCACCGCTTCATGGACATCACCGTGTGTTGTCTCGACAGAATCCAGAGCTACTGACCCAACGACCAAAATTTCCACGGCCTCAATCTCCTAATTGTATGATAATGTTGTCACCATTCGCTTTCTCCAAAAGCGGCGAAAAGTATATAAGGAGGTGGTGAAAGTCAATTTTTTTAATTTGGAATATGTCTTTAGAAAAGGATAAGGTGGTTCTATAATTTTAATTGGTACTGAAGAAAAGAATTTTTATTATCGTCGAAATCTTTTGAAAGAAAATAGTTGTCTCTGCATGATGTTAGAAGATAAGAAATCAGCGCTTCGTATGTTTCAATATGGGATGTTTATCCTTACGGCGAAAGCAACGAAACGATACGAGGAAACGCCATACGCCGCAACAACCGTGACCTGGGTCTCTCAGGCGTCCTTTGAGCCTCCGCTCATAATGCTGGCGCTTCGCAAGGAGGGCTGGGCATTGGATGCCGTTCGCCAAAGCAACCACTTCGTTCTACATATCCTTTCGAAATCGCAAAAGGACATGGCCAAAACATTTTTCAAAGAAACAAAAATCTCTTTGAATAAAATTAACGGATTTGAATTTGAGCTTACATCACAAGGGATACCAATTTTGGAAGAAGTTTCAGCCTATTTGGAATGCGAAACCGAGGAATTTATCGATCGGGGTGATCATACCGTTTTGATTGCCAGAATTTTGGATGCGAAGGTACGGCATGCGATGGAGCCGATGTTGCTGCGCGAAACGGGATGGAGCTATGGAGGATAGGAAAACATGACGATCCGAAATTATGGAATCGCGTTTCTTGCTCTATTAGTATCGTGCGGGAATCCCAAAGACAATGCAAAGAAAGACTTGCAGCGGTTAGGCGTCGAGTATAATGAGACCTCATTTTTGTATCGCCTGCGCAAGGGTGACCTAGTTATGGTTAATACGTTTCTAAAGGCCGGGATGAGCGCCAACACAAGATTTTCCGGCACCCACGATTCGACACTCGGTGAGAGCAATGAACCGACGGCTCTTATGATAGCAGCCCGGGAAGGCCACACAAAAATTGTGCGCACGTTGCTTCAAAAACGAGCCGAAGTTAACGCCTTGGCGGCCAATGGTCAAACGGCGCTGATGTATGCCGCCCGCTATGCGCCGGATGAGACTTTAGAACTTCTGATTGATCGCGGTGCGGACGTCAATCTTCAGGATCAAGACGGCAAATCCGCGTTAAGTTTTGCTGTTCTGCTGGATCGGCTGGGTATCGTCAGGACTTTACTGGAACGAGGTGCGAACCCTAATTCCAAGGACCGATTTGAATTTACTCCTCTGATGCAGGCCGCAATCAAAGGGAAGTCACCAATAATTGTGGCACTTCTCAATAAGGGCGCCGACCTGCTGGCGACTACCAAAGATGGGCAAACCATTCTGATGTTGGCGACGGAATATAATCGAATGGACGCCGTACGCGTTCTTCTAGAAAAAGGTGCTGATCCACATGTAATTGACACCAGGGGTCGAAATGCACTTGCTATTGCAAAACAGAAAAAATTTGAAACCATTACAGATATCTTGCTGAAAAAATAATTGAGGAGACACGATGAAGTTATTATTTGGGATACTGGCGATAACGGTATTAATGCCGATTCAGGCACAAATTATCAAGGACACCGATACACTGATGGCTAATCGGATCAAGTCGGAAGCTATTGACAATTCGCGGGCCATAGAGACTCTGAATTACCTCACCAATGTTCTCGGAGCGCGTCTGACAAATTCTAAAAATCAATTGAGCGCCAGTCACTGGACAAAAGACCAATTCATAAAAATGGGCCTCAAAGCGGAAGTGGAACCGTGGGGTGAATTTGGAAAGGGATGGGACGTGAAGTCCTTTCGTGCCAATATGACGGCGCCCTACGCACTCAATATGATTGCCTATCCAAAGGCCTGGTCGCCGTCCACGAACGGTGTGGTAAAGGGAAAAATCATCTACGTCAATGAAAAGTCAATTGATTCGGCAAAAGCGAAGTTTGAAGGTAAATTGAAAAACGCGATCGTCTTCCTTGGAGACAAAATAAAGATTGAAGAGAGTTTTGACGCCGTGGCCAAGCGCTGGTCGGATAGTGAATTACTCGAGATGGCCAATTCGCCGGCGGCCGATGGCGCGATGATGAATTTTCGTGAACAATTTAGAAAATCTCCGGCCTATAAAGCCTATTTTGAAAAACTTAAGATTTTCACATGGATCAACTCTCAAAAGCCTGCTCTCCTTGTAGACGCAGGTGCCTTCAGTATTCGCGGTGGCGCCAAATCTTATGGAATCGTCAATGTGCAAGGCGCTAATATGCCGCTGGCGGATGAAAAGGATGTATTCGGACCTTTGAATCCAAAAGCGTACGCGATGAACGCACCGGCTATTGTACCGCAAGTTGTCATGTCGACCGAACAATTCAATCAGATTGTAGAACTGACTAAAAACGGCAAGGAAGTTTCCGTTGAATGCGATTTGCAGGTAGAATGGCAAACTAAAGACAGTAAAGCGTATAATACTATAGCCGAATGGGAAGGAACGGACTTGAAAGAAGAGATCGTCATGATTGGCGGGCATTTGGATTCTTGGCATTCGTCGACGGGGGCCACCGACAATGCGGCCGGCGCGACGGCGATGATCGAAGCCATCCGGATTTTGAAGGCCATGGGTGTTCAGCCTCGACGTACAATTCGCGTAGGGCTGTGGTCGGGCGAGGAGCAGGGGCTTTTGGGATCCAAGGGCTATGTCAAGACTCACGACCTCGGAAAAAATGACAAATTTTCGGTGTATTATAATCTGGATAACGGCGGCGGGCAAATTCGGGGCATCTATATGCAAGGTAACGAAAAAGTTCAACCGCTCTTTCGCAAGTGGTTTGAGCCGTTTCGTTCATGGAATGCCTCAACTCTCACGATGCAAAATACGGGTAGCACGGACCACATTTCTTTTGATGAAGTTGGGCTTCCCGGTTTCGAATTCATCCAGGATCCAATTGCCTATAGCGGTAAGACGTGGCACACCAATATGGATATGAGTGATCATGTGATTCCGCAAGACCTGATGCGATCCTCCGCTATAGTGGCCTATTTTGTCTACATGAGCGCGATGAGGGATGAAAAAATTGGCCGCAAAGTCCTGGAGTCGAAGGCACCTTAAATAGTACGCTGCAACCATTAGCCCGTCGGTAAGAAACATGGCCGGCAAGGTTTTTGTCATTAATCGTCAGAATACAGTAGAACGAAAATTTCGCTAATGTATTAAAAGAAATCTTGCAGTTGTTTTCGGTTCAAAGTAAGTTTTGTCACTTGTCAAAAAAATCGTTTTAACTTTTGGAGGAGAAATTTCATGGACGGAAATATCGAGAAACTTTGTATCAATACGATCCGGACTTTGTCCATGGATGCTGTCCAGCAGGCTAATTCCGGGCATCCAGGAACGCCTATGGCGCTGGCACCGGTTGCATTTACCCTCTTTGAAAAATTCATCCGCCACAATCCAAAAAATCCGCACTGGCCAAATCGTGATCGATTCGTATTATCGGCGGGCCATGCATCGATGCTGCTCTACAGTACGCTTCATATCAATGGCTACGATATACCTCTTGAAGATATAAAAAATTTCCGTCAGCTCCACAGCAAGTGTGCGGGGCATCCGGAATACGGGCTTGCGCCGGGTATCGAAACGACCACCGGACCACTCGGCAATGGTGTGGCGACTTCGGTCGGTTTTGCGATTGCTGAAAAATGGCTCGCGCAATATTTTAATCGCCCGGGACATGAGATTTTGAATTACAAAATATTTGCCGTGGCGGGAGACGGCTGTATGATGGAAGGGATTTCCGGCGAAGCCGCGTCCCTTGCGGGTCATCTTGGACTCGATAATCTCGTTTGGTTCTATGATAATAATCATATCACGATCGAAGGTAATACGTCTTTGGCATTTACGGAAGATGTGGCGAAGCGTTTTGAGTCGTACCACTGGTTCGTCCAGCATATCACCGATGTCA
>JANNSF010000013.1:0-9605 GCA_031402315.1 bacterium
TTTAAATCGCGGGCAAATTAGCAGAATTCGTGTACAATTACAAGCAATCGAATGCGCTTGTTTCGAATTTAATCCGACATCTATGCGCGTTAGCCGCAGGTTCATTTTTCGCTGCTAATGCCTCGGCATCTAACGAGAGGAGTCTTGATTTAGAGTTTGGGAGATACGGTCGATGGAAGTCTGGACGCGAAATATAAAAAAACAGTTATTGAAAATGAGGCGTGCTTTTGGCAAGTTTATACTCAATTACCAAAGAAGGAAATTTTCTCATGAAAAAAATACTATTTGTAATCCTCTTCACGTCCACTCTTCATGCACAGACTGCAAAAGAGTTACAAACGCAGGCCGAACAACTTTTTTTGAATGCTGATTCGGAAAAAGAGTATAAAGAAGCGGCCGCGTTATTCGAGAAAGCCGTAGCGACGGATTCCACGGATGCTTTAGCCATGGCCGGTCTGGCGAAGTCGTACGCCATGTTGGGCCGTATTGCTTCGATTAATTTTCGGGACGATAAAAAAATAGAAAATTACAAAAAGGCCGCGAAAATGGCGGGCCGAGCAAATAAGGCGAATAAAGGTGACGGTGCAGTGTGGACAGCTATGGCGTACGTCTATCGTCAGCTTGGGCAGCGGGATAATCTCCTGGGTGCGGCGGGTCGTGCCATCGCGAAAAATTCAAACGACGCCGAAGCGTATGACCTATGGGCGGATGCTTATTCTTCTGATTTTTTTCCGGCGCAAACCAATACCGATTCTTCGATCCTCATTCGGCAAAAAAGCGTGGAGGTCCAGCCCAATTTCGCCAAAGGTTATCGCGGCCTGGGAGATGATTTCATGCAAAAAGGAGACTTCAAACAAGCCGAAGCCATGTATAACAAAGCCATTGAATTGAATCCAAAGCATGCGGGTTCCCACGACCGACTCGGACAACTCTATTATCGTCTCGGTGATTTTGATCGGGCCAAAATCGAATTTAGTACAGCTCATACATTGGATCCGCGGTTGTCCTTGGCGCTATCCCATTTGGGCGACGTTCTTTTCGATGAGGGAAAGTTTAAGGAGGCGTTTTTGAAGTATACGGATGCCATTGATCTCAATGCGAATGCGGCTTACGCCTTTGGTGGTCTGTCCTGGATGTATCTCTCAGCCAAAGATAAAGAGTTCCGAAATTTTGACCATGCCTTGGAGTATGCCGCCACGGCGGTCGGGCTTACAAATTACAAAAATGCATGGCATCTTTACGTTTTGGCGGAGGCATACTACGGCGCCAATAAACCGGATCTCGCCATCGAAATGCTCGAAAAAGCCATCGCGTTGGACGTGGACAATCCTGAATATCAGGAATCGCTATTGCGCTATAAGAATAAAGAAAAAAATCGCGAATACATCTTTGCACTCAAGCGTGGTGAAAATTTCCTGAAGCATCAGAAAATTGCAGAGGCCGTCAAAGAATTGAGTGACGCCTACGGTGCCAATTCCGAATACGTACCCATTTTGCTTGCGCAGGCTCGCGCGTTTAAGATGAGCGGGGATGCGGCCAGCATGACCGTCAAGTTGAACGCGGCGTCGAAACTGGATAAGAATGGTAAATACAAAAATCAAATCGAAGCAATTCGGTAATCAATTTCTCCGGAGGAATATCATGGTTCTTAAGCGTAGTATAATCTTTTTTCTGATGGCCTTACCGTTGTCCGCTCAATTGCGTATTGCCGTATTTCCTTTTTATAATGTCACGCGAATTGTCAAAAACGATTGGCTGGGACACGGCTTTTGCGAATCGCTCAACAATGATCTTACGGAGGATAATACACTTTCAATCGTGGACCGGCCGGATGTCCTCGCGGAGATACGCGCGAAGGGCTACAAGATCGAGGACATGAACGACGAGAAAAAAGCCATGATTGTTGCCCAATCGCTTGAAGTGGATAAATTTATCACGGGACAATACGATCTGGGTGTCAATGTCAAAGTCACTTCTAAATTTTTTGACGTAAAAACGACCAAAGAGGATGAAAAAAATAAATACATCGCCGAAGGAAAGTTTTCAATGACCAATGTGTACGCCATGTACGGCCAGATTGCCAACAAGGCTCTCGTTAGTTTTGGAAAGCGGGCGAGCTCCTCGGAGGACGTTGCGTCCAAAGGCTCGATCAATGTGGACGCGTACGAACCGTACATAAAAGCGGTCTTGCAGTACGACGAGAGCAGTTCTCCGGAAGACTATCAGAAAGCCATCGAGCTTTTCAATCAAGCCGCAAAAATGGACAGCAATTTTGCGCTTGCCTTTGCGGGCGTGGCCAAATCGTACGCGAAAATCGGACGAATTCAAGACATTAATTTTAAGAACGATGAAAAGGCCGAGAGCTACAAGAAGGCTCTGCAAGCCGGTTTGCGGGCCGTCAAGATTGACAAAAATCTTTCGTCAGCCTGGACCGCATTGGCGCTGATCTATCGCGAACTCAAAGAGCGGGATAAATTGATCGACGCGGCAAGGCGGGCCGTATCCATAAAGCCCAACCAATACGATGCTTACGATATGATGGCGGACGCTTTTTCGGCCAATTTTTTTAAGGCGAATAAGAATATTGACTCGGCTATTTTTTATCGGAAGAAATGTACCGATTTGAATCCCAAGTTTGCGTCCGGATTTCGGGGCCTCGGAACGGATTATTACGACAAAGGCGACTATAAAAATTCGGAAGACGCGTTTACCAGAGCGATTGCACTCAATCCGAAACATGCGGGATCGCGTGATCGACGAGGCCTCGTGTATTTTTCAAAAGGACTCTATAATCAAGCGAACGAGGATTTTAATTCGGCCATTAAGCTCGATCCTAAGAATGCATTCGCTCCGGTTCATCTCGGTGATGTGCTATATATGCTCGGTAAATATCCGGAAGCTATCGCCGCGTACAACGACGCGATCCGGATCAACGATAAATTTGCCGTTGCGCACAATGGCATTGCATGGTTGTATACTACCGCACGCGACAAGGCCATGCGCAATACTGTGAAGGCTATTGAAAGTGCACAAATGGCCGTGACGCTTTCGGAAAATCAAAACGCCTCGTTCTTGTTTACGCTGGCCGAAGCACAGCATGCGTCCGGAGCCCACGATAAAGCGCTTTTAGCCATCGACAAAGCCATTGCCCTCGAGCCGGATAATATCGATTATAAAGAGGCGCAGTCACGGTACAAGAAAAAGGAGAAAAATAACGACTACGTCTATGTTCTAAAACGCGGCATGCAATTCTTAAAACAAAATCGTAGCGACGACGGAGTTAAGGAATTTGAGGAGGCCGATAAACTGAGCCCACAAAACGCGTTTATATTGTTCACCATTGCAAAGTACTACGATTCTAAAAAAGAATACAAAGATGCGTTCAACTACTATTTTAAAGCGCGTTCCTGCGACTGGGATAAAAAATACACAAAAGAAATTCAACCAAGAATGACCGAGCTGGAACCTTATTCAAAATAGCCGAATCATAATTTTTTACCGAGAAGTGTTTTAAAATCTTTGGGCAGCTCCGATTCGAACCGGATAATTTTTTGCGTAGTCGGATGTTTGAAACCCAGCGTTTTTGCATGCAAAGCCTGGCGCGGCATGAGCTCGAGGAGGTTTTTGGCGTGCTGAATCTTCTTGCTTTCATGGCCAATCCGGTTCGGATTGTCGCCATCGTATACGGGATCGCCGAATACCGGATGCCCAATATGGGCCATGTGGACGCGAATCTGATGCGTTCTCCCCGTCTCGAGATGCAGGCGAATCAGGGATAGAAAATCAAAAGACTCCATGACTTCGTAGTGCGTGATGGCCAATTTTCCAACTTTGGTCACGGCAAACTTCTTTCGGTCTCGCGGACTTCGCCCGATGATCGTTTCGATGGTGCCTTTTTTCTTTTTTGGTTTTCCCCAGATGACGGCCCAGTATTCCCGCTCAATATGATGGTCGTGGAAAAGTGCCGCCAATTTGCGATGCGCTCGATCGTGTTTGGCAACCAGTAATAAGCCACTGGTGTCCTTGTCAAGACGGTGAACAATTCCGGGGCGCAATTCGCCGTTAATTCCAGACAAATTTTTCACATGATGCAGAAGTGCATTAACCATGGTGCCGGTATAATTGGCGTGCGCGGGATGAACGACCATACCGGCCGATTTATTGACAATCAGCAGGTCGTCATCTTCGTAAAAAATCTCAAGGGGGATTTCTTCCGCCTGGGCATCGACTTTTTCGGGAAGGGGGAGAATAACTTCGATTTCATCGTGCGGTCGTACGGAATAGGATTTCGATTCGGGCTTCCCATTCACTCGAATCATATCCGCATCGATAAGTTGAACGGTACGGGAGCGCGAGAGATTTTCAACCTGATGCGTTACAAAACTGTCCAGCCTTTCCGGACGCTGTCCGCCGGGAACTTTTATATTGTAAACGCGCATGATGGATGATAAAAAAAAAGTACGAGGTTAGCAAATTCAGCGAAACAACCTCCGCGTCAAACCCATCGACGAGGGCCAATCCATCGCAAGGTTAAAACTTATTCAAAACTTCCACTACCCTGGACACGTCGGCTACCGTATGATAGTACGATATGGGAAGGCTTAAGGTCGTCGCATGAATCGTTTCGGAAATCGGGCAAGCGATGTCATCCAAGAGTCCTTTCATCGCCACTTGCCTATTCGGAGAAACGGGATAGTGGATTTCGGTTTTGATATCGTTTTTCAAAAGATAGGCACGAAGTTGATCCCGTTTATCATGGCGTATGTTAAAAATATGGTACACGTCATAGTAATCGTCGTGTTTGACAGGCAATATAAAATCCGATTTCAGATTCTTTAAGTATACCTCCGAAAGAATATTCTTATGACGATTAATAGCATCCAGCTTTTTCAGTTTTACGGAAAGCAGTCCTGCCTGGACCTCATCCAATCGAGAGTTGTAGCCAATGACATCGTTGTAATATTTCGTGGTGGATCCGTAATTACGCAATTTCCTGCACGAGTCGGCCAGCGCTTCATCGTTGGTCGTAAGGGCGCCGGCGTCGCCGAGGGCGCCGAGGTTTTTGGTGGGATAAAAACTAAAAGCATTCAGTTCCCCGAATGATCCCGCCCGCTGTCCCCGAAACGAGGCGCCATGAGCCTGGGCGCAATCTTCGATGACTTTTAAATTGTACCTTTTTGCAATCGCCATGATTTTATCCATTGCGCACATCTTCCCGTAAAGATGGACGATCATGATCGCCCTTGTTTTGGATGTAATTTTCTCCTCAATTTTAGCGGGATCAATATTGTACGTTTGAATATCGGGCTCGACCAGAACGGGCTTCAATTGATTTTGTACAATGGAAAGAATCGTGGCGATATAAGTATTGGAAGGAACAATGACTTCTTCGCCGGCTTGAAAGCCATAGGCTCGCAAAGCCAGAATCAGAGCATCCAGGCCTGAATTGACTCCGATCGTATGATGGACCCCGCAATAGGATGAAAACTCTGTTTCAAAAGTCTTAGCGTTATTTCCGAGGATGAACCAACCGCTTTCGAGCGTCTTACGAAAGTTGGTTTCGAATTCGTTCAAAAAGGGTTTATTGAGCAAAAATAGATTTTCATATTCGATCATGACCCACGGTTCCTTACAAATAGTTTTTCAGGTGATGTTTATAAAATTCCAGTGTCTTCTTCAAGCCCGCTCTCAAAGTTGTTTGTGGCTTCCATCCGATCTCACGTTGTATAAGGCCAAAATCGGAATAATAATCACCGACGTCAATTTTTTTTCGATCGTCCGGGAATGGCATAACATCGTATTGGCCATCGCCATTGATATCGAGAAGCAGCTCGGCAAGCTCCTTTAGGCTTACAATTGGCTCGCCCCCAAGGTTGTAGATTTTCCCGTTGGCTTTTTCGTCCAGAGCGCAAAAAAGAAAAGCCTCGATCACGTCATCCACAAAAGAGAAGTCCCGCAATTGACTCCCGTCCCAGACGCTAAGTCGTTTTCCTTCCATAAGGTATCGGATCCAGACGCCCACAAAGGTTTGTCGTGCGTCCTTAATCCTCATCCGTGGCCCATACGTGTTGGTCAGTCGAAGAGAGCAAGTGCGAATCGCATAGACATTATTAAATAGAATGTGATACCACTCGCCGGCCATCTTGTTGATGCCATTGACATCCACGGGGCGGAGAAGATGTTTTTCATCCACCGGCAGATACTCCGGCTTACCGTAAATTTGGCGCGTACTTGCGAAGACGATCTTAATGGCGGGATTGAAAAGGCGGCATGCGTCGAGAATCGTAAGCTGCGCTTTGCAGTTAATATCCAGATCGGTATACGGATCGGACATGGAGTCCATATGACTGGTCTGACCCGCGAGATTAAAGAGATAATCCTTACCCGGAACAAGAGCCTTCATGCTTTCCGGGCTTCGCACGTCGGCAATTTGAATTTCAATTTTGTCTTTAATGTCATGGACATTAAACAAGAGTCCGCCGTATTCCGGAATAAGGTTGTCAACGATGGTGACTTGAGCACCAAGCCCGACCAGCGTGGCTGCCAGATTTGAACCGATAAAACCAAGTCCGCCTGTGATCAGAACTTTTTTGCCGCTAAAATGCGAAAAAGAATTCATAATGCCCTTCTAAAACTCCATCGTTTATGCCCGATAAATGAAAATAAGGTTGTCAGTCCGGTGGAAATAATGAGGCTTAAATTTGCATTGAATACAAAAACCTCGATTAGAAAAGCTAACATAGCCAGATTCACGGCATAAGCGATAAGATAAATCGTCGTAAATTTGAAAAACTCATATGCAATTCGGTCTTTACTTTGGAATGTCCAGAATTTATTCCAAATATAGCTGTTCAAAATTCCGGCCGCATAGCAAAGTGTAAATGCAATAAAATAGCTGTAGCCGACTCGGGACAACAAATAGAAAACTGAAAACGCGACGACATTATTACTTATTCCGACGAGTACGAACTTCATAAATTCGGCCGATCGAAACGTGATCACTAAATGTCGTGGGTTCATTTTTTCCGAGCCACAATAAAAAGTGAACTGCCAAACGGTAAAGATACGCCGCCTGCAATGAGCTTATTTTCGATGGTGACCAATTTAAGCAAAAGGCTGTTTAGCCATTCCGGAAGCGGCTTTAAATCTGATGCGGGGCCGTCGCAAGCAAATGATTCAATCCATTTTTTCACGAGTGAAATGCAAAAAAGCCATGGCATCCGATACGTTGCGGTGTGGATGGTCCATCCTTTTTTCCGTAAGTATTGTAATAATGCGGGCCTTGTGTAGCGCCGTTTTTCATGAACAAACACATTATGTTTTCGGCGCAGAATTGGAAAGGCCGGCAAGTTCAATACAAGAATTCCATTCGGTTTAAGGGCTCCATGAAATGCATCTAAGACCGCATCATCATTTTGAATGGCTTCATGATAAATAACGTCCAAGCTGATAATCTGATCGTACGTCAGGGGAAGATTGAAGTCATTGAGATCGCTCCGATGTACGGAAGTCAGTCCCCGCTTGCGGCAGTATCCAATGGCGGCCTCTGAAAAATCACATCCTTCGACCAAATATTCTTTTTGAAGGATTTCCACCATTCGGCCGGTGCCGCATCCCGCATCAAAAATGATTGAACCCGGTCGTGTGTATTTTTTTGTAAACGCGTAAACTAATTCATGAAGCCCGGCGTACCACCAATACGTGTTCTCCATGTTGTACATGGCTTCATATTCACGGTGATCCAAAAAACTCCTATTCGAATCGTTTACGAATGGTGTATTGAGGACGTCTGTTTTGTTTGAGAAACATTCGCCCCACGTATTCACCGACGGTTCCGAGCGCAATGAGTTGAATTCCGGAAAAGAAAGCAACCGCTACAACGAGTGTCGCATATCCTGCAGGCATATCCGGGTTTAAAATCTTTTCGATAACCGCCTGAAGACCAAGAAGGATGCCGATGCCGGCGCAAATAAATCCCGTGATACTGACAACCCGCAGTGGCAAAATCGAAAATCCGACAAACATATTGCTCCAAAGCATAAGCAATTTCTTAAAAGTGTAGCCTGACTTTCCTTCGGGGCGAATCCGGTGTTCGACCTCCACCGAATTGATGTAACTTGTAGTCCGCAGAATCAATCCATCGATATACGGAAAGGGAGCGTCGTATTTTATGATTTCATTTATAAGGAAGCGGTTGAGAATTTTAAAACTCGAAAGGTAGAGCCCTTTGGGCTTATTGAGCATTACGTTCGCAACCTTGTCGTTGAAGTAACTTCCAAGATTACGAAAAAGAGAGTGCTTCTTTTCCTTATAATAGGTGTAAACGACATCGTCGTTTCCGGCTATCGCCGTTTCAATTAGCTTGATCACGGCGCTGACCGGATTTTGAGAATCGTCATCCATTATTACTGCCCACTCGCCCCGGCACTCCTTAAGCCCCGCCATGACCGCATTGTGTTCGCCTTTGTTTTTGGATAAACTGAAAAAGCGAACCACGGATGGATATTTTTTATACAGCGTAATGCAAATCGATTCTGACTTGTCCGGCGAACAATCGTTGACCAAGACAATTTCCAGCGGGAATCGCGGCGCCACGTCCGCCATCAATTCCACCACCACGCGCGATATGGAATTCTCGCCAAGGTATACAGGAATAATTATTGAAATTCGAGGATTGGCCCCACCACCTGGCGTCATAAAAACTCCGGATCACTTAGCGGTTAAAACGGATTGAAAAAACTCTGTACTGAACCGCATTAATCTAATCGTAATGTTCAGTAAAATCAAAAAAATTGTGCGGAAGAATGAGGTGACAAAGATTGGTTTGGAAAATACAATTGTTTACATTCCGGTTAAGCGCAAAGGATTATCGACATGTTTCCGATTCGAGATTCAATACCATCCAGAAATTTTCCCATTCTGACGATCGCGTTGATTGTTATGAATGCTCTGATCTTTTTCTATGAATTTTATCTTGGCGACCGTTTGGGTGACTTTATCCGCCGGTACGGTTTGATTCCGGATAATTTCTTTTTTTATACCGAGACGCATCAAGGAGGCCTCGTCGAGCGCTACGGGCCATTTTTCACTTCCATGTTCCTCCACGGCGGCTGGATGCATGTGATCAGTAATATGTGGTATCTTTGGATTTTCGGTGACAATATTGAAGATCGCTTGGGGCGGGGACGTTTTTTTATTTTCTATATTTTATGCGGACTGGCCGCGGGCGTGGCGCATCTCCTGCTCAATGCGGATTCGAAAATTCCGACCGTCGGCGCAAGCGGAGCGATTGCCGGCATTATGGGCGCCTACGTCGTGCTCTATCCGCGCGCGCGAGTACAAACTTTGATACCCATTTTTATTTTCATTCAGTTCATCGAAATTCCGGCATTCTTTTTCCTTGGTTTTTGGGTGCTTTTGCAATTTTTTCAGGGCACAGCATCGCTCATGTCTGCCGATTCCGGCGGGGTTGCTTGGTGGGCTCATCTCGGAGGATTTGTTTTTGGAGCGGTTTTCGTGAAACTATTTGTCCGTCAGGAAGAATACGACGTTCGTGCGGATCAATAGCCTTGTGAAGCGTAGTTCTAAAGCCAAAAACATTGGTT
>JANNSF010000014.1:0-7017 GCA_031402315.1 bacterium
CCTGGTCGAGGGCCGGGAGGTTCTCCTTGAGAGGGACGTCTCGGACACCGACCGCTTCGGCCGGCTGCTGCGCTACGCCTGGGTGGAGGACCCGGACCGGCCGGGCAGCCTGCTCATGGTGAACCTGGAACTGGTCGCGAGCGGCTATGTTGATACGTTTCGCCTATTTCATCCGGAGCCGGACCAATACACGTACTGGGACATGAAGTCCTTTGCGCGCGACCGCAATGTCGGCTGGCGCATTGACTATTTTTTTGTTTCGGAAAATCTTGTCCCGAATGTAAAAAACGCCTGGATCATGGCCGATGTACAGGGTTCAGATCATTGTCCGATAGGATTGGAATTGAAGTTTTGAGAACGTTACGAAACACCTTTTGAAAACATGAACCACTTTTTTCTCCAATTATTATCTAAACTTGGGATTATCAAAATCAAAAATCATTCGCAGCCGCCGGACGCCAAAAAACCATCGCAATCCGTGTACGAAATTTCTCTCAAATCCTTGAATGACAAACCGCTCGATTTATCTCAATTCAAGGGTAAAAAAATTCTGTTTGTCAATACGGCGTCCGAATGTGGCTACACTCCGCAATACAAGGGATTGCAAAAACTCCAGGATAAATTCAAAGACACCTTGACCGTCATCGGCTTGCCGGCCAATAATTTTGGTGAGCAGGAGCCCGGATCGCACACCGAAATTCAATCCTTTTGCGAGCGCAACTACGGTGTGACCTTTCCACTGACAGAAAAAATTTCGGTGGTCGGTCAAGATCAGCACCCGTTATTTCAATGGCTTAGTAAACAAGAATTGAACGGCTGGAATACGAAATCTCCCACGTGGAATTTTTGTAAATATCTCGTCAGTGAAACGGGTGAATTGATGGATTTTTTTTCCGCGGCCACGGAACCGACAAGCGATACGATTATCAATAGATTAAAGTAACCCATAAAGGATATCACCATGAAAATAAGTTCACTCGTCCTCATCGCTCTCCTTACGCTGTCCTGCGGAAAAAATTCCAAATCGCCCAATACGGCCGTGGATGCACGATTTGATCGATTTAAGGCCGGTTTTATTGATCAGCTCTGGCAAACCTACCCGGCCTGGGCCAGCAATCAAGGCTACCATAACTACGACCACATCCTTGTCGTGCCCAGCGACGTGTCCCGTTACAATGAAAACAATTTTTCACAAGCCAACTTAGATTCGCTCAAGACGTTTGACCTTGCGGTCCTGTCGGATAATAACAAGGCGGACTATCGTCTGATCGAAAATCTCCTCAAGGGAACGATCTGGGCCAATACGGAACTGAGATCATTCGAATGGAATCCGGCCGAATATAACGTGGCCGGAACGTTTGCGGAGATGATCAACAACGATTACGACTCTCTCGATACCCGATTGAACAACCTCTATCGACGCATGGAAAATGTCCCCGCCGTCTTTGAATCGGCCAAAAAATTTATCAAAAATCCCACACTCGAACACACGAAGCTTGCCATCGAACAGATTTCCGGCGGCACCTCGGTCTTTGGTAAAGATCTGGAGGACGTTCTGAAAAAATCAAAACTGAGCGATACGGAAAAAAAGAACATACTCGCACGTGCCAAAGAAGCGGTCAAGGCGATGAATGATTATGTCACGTGGCTCAGGAAATTGGATAATAAAACGCCGCGCAGTTTCCGCCTCGGGTCTGAGCTCTACGCTAAAAAATTCGAGTTTGATATTTTATCGGCCTATACCGCCGATCAAATGTTTGAAAAAGCCACGGCGCACAAAAAAGAACTGCACGAAAAAATGACGGCGATCGCCGATAAGATGTGGACAAAGTATTTTGGTAATCAGCCTAAGCCTTCAGATCCGTTGAAATTGATCAAAGCGGTGGTCGACACACTTTCAGTACAACACGTCAAAGCCACAGACTTCCAAGCGGCTATTGAAAAACAGATTCCGGAACTCGCCGCATTCGTCCAAAAGAAAAACCTTCTTTATCTGGATCCGACCAAACCTCTCGTCGTGCGCCGCGAGCCGGATTACATGGCCGGTGTAGCCGGTGCGTCCATAAGTGCGCCGGGACCTTACGATAAAAATGGCAATACCTACTACAATGTCGGAAGCCTTTCCGGCTGGCCTGCGGACCGCGCCGAAAGCTATCTCCGGGAATACAACCACTATATATTGCAAATTCTCAATATTCATGAAGCAATTCCAGGTCATTACGCCCAATTGGTTTATGCCAATCAATCCCCCAGCTTGATCAAATCCATTCTCGGTAATGGTGCGATGATCGAGGGTTGGGCCGTTTATACCGAACTCATGATGCTTGAAAACGGTTATGGTAATGACGAACCGGAAATGTGGCTGATGTACTACAAGTGGAATTTGCGCGCGACGTGTAATACTATTTTGGATATCAGTGTACATACAAAAAACATGAGCGAGGCCGATGCGCTTCACTTACTTGTCGATGAAGCCTTTCAGCAAAAAGCAGAAGCACAAGGCAAGTGGCGCCGTGTTTCACTGTCGCAGGTTCAACTCACTTCGTATTTTACAGGCTATTCAGAAATCTATGAGTTGCGTGAAAGTCTCAAAAAGCAAATGGGAAGCAAATTTGATCTCAAAGCTTTCCATGAAAAATTTCTAAGCTACGGCAGCACGCCGGTCAAATACATTAAGGAACTCATGCTTGCGGATCTTAAAAAGTAGATAATTATGAATATCCTCGATTCAATCAAACAGCGCGCACGTCAAAAAAAATGCCGAATCGTCTTACCGGAAGGCGAAGAGGATCGCACCCTCCATGCGGTTAAGATAATTCTGCAAGAACAGATTGCTCGCCCGATTCTGCTTGGCGACGTCGAAAAAATACGAGCCCGCGCTAATGCGCTGGGCATCGATATTCCAAGCAGCGTTGCGATTATCGATCCACGGCGCGCGGAAAAAAATGCCGACTACGCCGCCGAACTTTTTAATCATCGTAAAGCCAAAGGATTGACCTACGAAAACGCAAAATCGCTGGTTGAAAGCGTAATGTTCTATGGCGCTATGATGGTGCGACGGGGAGAAGCCGACGGACTTGTCGGCGGCGCTGTGCATACCACGGCGGACGTGTTGCGTTCTGCCATTTTTTGTGTGGGCACCGCGCCAGGAATCCAAACGGTGTCGAGTGTATTTTTGATGATATTACCCGATGGCCGCGTGCTTACCTATGGCGACTGCGCCGTAATGCCCTATCCCGATGCAGCCCAGTTGGCCGATATCGCCATCGCGTCCGCCGAAACACATCGTTCGATCGTGGGCGAAGAACCCATTGTCGCTATGCTTTCCTTTTCAACGAAGGGATCCGCAAAACACGAAGCCGTAGACAAGGTGACCGAAGCGCTTGAGATCGTACGCCAAAAACGTCCGGAATTAAAAATTGACGGTGAATTACAATTCGACGCGGCCTTCGTGGAAACTATAGGCCAACGAAAAGCGCCGGGCAGTTCCGTCGCCGGTAAAGCTAATGTTTATATTTTCCCCAATCTGGATGCCGGAAATATTGCTTATAAAATCACCGAACGCATCGGTCATGCACAAGCCATTGGGCCGGTCATACAGGGCCTAGCAAAACCTATCAACGATTTATCACGCGGATGCACCGCGGAAGATATTGCCCATGTCACGGCTATTTGTTGTTTAAAAGTCTGAGTCAGGCCAGATTGTATCTGCGTACGAATTCTTCCTTTTTTGCTAGCTGTCTTCCCCGCCGGTCCGAATCCGGTTCCATCGTCAGGTTCCTCATCCGTTCTAATTGATCCCTAATAATCCCGACGTTATTTTTATTGCGAATAATGGACTCGCAAATTTTGCTTTCGCGCGGATATTGGTCAGGCTGTATGGCGGACAACCACGCTTCCGGCAATTCATCTACAATTTTTTCAACCTCGCGATTTGAAATTGACTTCACCCCGCCGATAAAATGATCGGTTTCTATGAAAGGCTCATAAAACAAGTGCCGCTTCATCTCACAAAGTAAAGAAGTTTCGTCGTACATCATTTTTTGTAAACAACCGCGGATCGCAATCGCCGAAGAAAAATCCAAAACATACAGCTTTCGACCGGAAAAAATCATATTCGGATTCGTGTGCGTTCGATCAAAATTCAGGAGGAATAAATCAAAGAGGAAAATAGTCTGACTCAAAACCGGATCCACGCGTCTCGCATCAAAAGCATCACTGGATTCCACGTACGGTGTTCCAAAGTTTATCCCAACACTTCGCTCCATCAATTCACGAATCTCCGGATCGATGTTTTTAGTAATTTGCCCGGTGCCAAGAGTTAGAAACACAGGTTCAAGAACCGGTATGTCCAAGAGTTTGCCGAGCCTTAGGCACAGGTATTCGATCGCAGAAGCCAGAATACCTTCACCACTCCCATACAGCTTGGCAACATACAAGTGTCCATCACTGCCCGCCACGACAAGGGGTAAGGACGAGCCTCGACGAATTTCCTTATGAAAGTCCACAATAGAAATGACGGAGGGTAACGCCATCGGGAAAACCCCTCTCTACTCTTTGATCAATTCCATCGAATGTTTGAGATAGATCTTAAACTTCTCTGTATTGGCGACACGATCGTATTCGATTTTCAGAATGGTGGACGGCTTGCGATTGTTGGTAAGTTGGTATTGCATTCTCTTAAAGGCGTCGAGATATTTTCCTTGAAGTGTGTCCACGTACGATTTGTATTTCTCACCGTTCTTGGAACGCAGTTGTTTTACAATTTCTTCGATGACACCGCATGTTTTAGTCAAGTTTTTTGTCAGCTCCGACTTGATATTGTCGAGCGCGCTTTTGTAGATGATCCAATCTTTGTTCGTTGAGTTTTCGGCAAAGTCCATCGCTTGCGAGAGATAACTCTGGAAGCGCTCGTCGTTCATAAGATTATTGAATTCCGACCGAACGAGCGGTGCTGATTTTTTCCCGGCTTCGATACTGTCTTTATTATCCGTGATCGCAAAAAAATCGTCGTCCCGCAATTTTGAAATAATTTCCTCATGCCCGGTTTCCTTATCGGCGGAAACGGCGTCGAGCAGTTTGTCCAGAAACCGGTGGTACTCATCGATCAAAGGCACAACTTCCCGTTTTGCGCGAATCTGCGTATTTTCAAAATGACGCCAGCCGATAGCATCCTGAATCAGCGCCAAAACCAGATTGACCGCCCGCTCGGTGTGACGCGGATATTCGGGTTTGTCAAAACGACGTGTCATGAGATACGTAGCATAATTTTTGATGTCTTGCAGTGTTTCTTGAAAGAGCCCGTCCTCTTCGGCTTTATTCAGCACGGACTCCTGAATAATATTTTTCTCGACCGCGTCATGCTCCACCGCGCGAACGGACGTCTCTTTGAACAGTGCTTTTATCTTTTGCTCGACAAATTTTGCGTTGAAAGAATCGCCGTCGTCATTGCCTTTGGTAATGGTTCCGTTTTTGATATAATCCGCGATGGCGATGGATATCTCAATATCATTGATCGCATCTAAGATTTTATAAACGCCGTCGGAGTCCAGTTTGATCCGTTCACGATCGATAAGCGCCTCCGCCTGATTCATAGTTGCAAACGCCCGCTCCGCCTTATTGAAAAAACCAAGACGTTTTCTTATTTCATGATAGTGTTCAATTTTACGATTGAGATCGCTTTCGTCAATGGAGTGATTGGCGGGCAATTTAGTCAAGTCCACACTCATGAAGTCGGTGGTAAGTTTTAGATATTGAGGATCGATATCAAATTTACTCATCAGGCGTGCGGAGAGGTAACGGGAGGCCAGCGCCGCCTTTTTGATATCCGAATCCTCTTCCTTCATCACACCGCGATCAATGGACGGAAGTTCGTGTTTGAAGTATTCCACGACTTTTTTGTATTCATCCTTTTGATTATCGAGTTCTCCGATGAGTTCGACGAATTCATACACTTCTTTGATCTGAAAGCCTTTGATTCGGAAAATCATGGACGTCAGATATTTTGTCTCCGCCGCGATTTCGACGAGCTTTCCGGGGTCGTGCGTCGATTCGTCCGGATTATCCAATCGACGTGCAAACGATATCGAAGCAATCGTCTGATCCGCGATATTGTCCGCCGTCAGTGTTTTTCGGATTTCAACTTTGATTTCATCTTCGACACCGGAATAATTATCCTGGACCAATTTTTCCTCGTACTGTTGGAGCGCGATGTCCACTTCAAGTTCATTCAGCAATTGAAGCCACTCGAGTTTTTCCGTTTTGGCACCCAGCTCAATATTCAGTTCTCCGGACAATGTCGATTCAATAATCTTATCAAGGATACGAAATTGGCGGCGAATATTATTGGACTGGCCAAGCCGATTTATGATAATTCCTTCCAACGTCTCGTTGGGATAGCCCTTTTCCGCGAGACGCATTTGCAGTTTCGACAGAAGATAGATATTGATCATATCCTTCATGGTGACCGATTCGCTCTTGCGCATAGTCTCTTCACGTTTGAGCGCTTCGGCAACGAGATTGACAACAAAAACACTTTTCATAACCTCGTCCTCATTGAGATCAACCTGATCAATGATCTTTACAAGGTGGGTGAGCGTTTCGGTATCACGCATTTTCTTTTCGAAAAGTTCCTTGAGTTCCTTCTTTGCATTTTTCTCTTTTGTACGATCTTCGGCCGCGCGCTCAAGTACAATATTTACGATCGCATTTTCGACGGAATCGCCAAGCAATTCCTTCATTTTCCCGTCAAAAATCGGCACGGAAAAATTGGACGACTTATTCACCAAAAGCGTCAAAAGCATATTGATCATCTCGGGAGAAACGTTGCGGCCCATAAGCAGCAGTTCCATTTTTGTGAGGGCGGCAATATCTTCAAGCTTGCTTACGAGCAATTGTTTTCCGGCGGCTTTTTTCTTAGTTATTTCATCGGAAATTTTGCGGGTGACGGCATCGAGTTCGGTAAAACTCAGGCGGGATATTTTTGCGTAGAATTGTTTGACGTGTTCGGGAACGAGG
>JANNSF010000015.1:0-4988 GCA_031402315.1 bacterium
TCTGCTTTTGAATCATTCGATCGATTGCCCTATATGCGACAAAGCCGGGGAGTGTAAGCTTCAAGACTATACCTACGATCACGGAAATGATGCATCGCGCCTATCGGAGCCCAAACGCGTTCCACTCAAAAAGGATCTTGGACCCACGATTAGCCTCTATACTTCACGTTGCATTTTATGTTCTCGTTGCGCCCGTTTCACGGAAGAAATTACGGGAACCGAAGAATTAAAAATAACCCATCGAGGAAGCCATTCCGAAATTAGTATTGCCCCTAATAAACCGCTTGATAATAAGATGATGGGCAATGTTGTTGATCTTTGTCCGGTCGGATGTTTGATTGACAAAAAAGAAAAATTTGAAGGGCGAGTGTGGAATTTTGTTCACACAGAAAGTATCTGCCCCGGATGTAGCAAAGGGTGTAATACAACGCTGGATACCATGAAACATCAGAAACTAAATCTGGAAGAACTGGTGGATAATGTGTATCGGACACGACCGCGCGAAAATATGAATGTGAATCAATGGTGGATGTGTGATGATGGCCGCTATCATCTTGAAGGTGATAAAACAAAAAAACGAATCTTAGTACCCCACAAGTCTCAAAAGGAAACGACGTGGCTTGATGCCATTCAATCAATTGTGTCTAGGATCAAGAATACAGACACGAAACAAATCGCATTTATCGGAAGTCCATACGCCTCTAACGAAGAAAATTACTTACTTGGAAAATTGGCAAAGTCCATAGGCGCCTCCATAGATATCACCAAGCCGGTTATGGGATATACCCAAACATTTGCCACGGAAAAAAATAAGTATCCATTTACCATCGAGGCAGAAAAGGCACCAAACTATCAAGGCGCAAGAGATGTTCTTGGGCTTAACAGTTCCAATCTAGAAAAAACTCTTTTGGACAAAAAAGTAGTCATTGCCTTCGGTGGATTGAATTTAGACATAAAAAGGCCGGACACAGTCGTTGTTATGGGAAGTTTTGACGATGGATTATTTGCCAAAGCGGACTTTGTTTTGCCGATCGCTCTTTTTACGGAAACGAGTGGGACTTATACTAACAAGGACGGCCTCGTCCAAAAGTTTAACAAAGCGATTTACCCACACGGCGAGGCGCGTCCGGCCTGGCAAGTCATCTGCGATTTGGCCCAGTCGCTTGGCCAGAGTTTTGATTTCGAGTCGATTGCCGACGTGACAATTGAAATGAAAGAAAAAACATTGAAATACAGCGGAGTTGAAATTGAAAAACTATATCCGCATCTGTCTCTTGAAAACGAACAAATGGTGTTATAAATAATTCGGAATTTCCATGGATGCTGTAAAACCTTTTCTGCCTTACATTTTTATTGGCCTCATGATCGCCGTGTATCTGTCGATCGTACCCATCATGCTTCTTGTGGAGCGCCGAGTAAGCGCATGGCTTCAATATCGCGTAGGTCCTAACCGGGTGGGCCCACTCGGGTTGTTTCAACCTATCGCGGACGCCCTCAAAATGATGTCCAAAGAAGATATTGTCCCCAATCATGTCAATAAGTTGTTGTACATGGCGGCGCCGGCCATTATGGTATTTCCGGCATTTTTTGTTGTCGGCGTGATTCCATGGGGCGTGCTAAGTCTTGGCGGACAGGACATCATGATTCAGATCAGCAAAACCAATATCGGCGTTCTTTACGTTTTGGCGGTTTCGTCGCTGACTGTTTATGCTATTACGTTTGGTGCCTGGGCGTCGAATAATAAATATTCTCTTCTCGGTGGTTTGCGTTCGGCCGCTCAGATGATGAGTTATGAATTGCCCATGGGCCTCTCGATTATGGCTATGGTCATGGTCGTGGGATCGTTGCGTATTGAGGATATTGTAAACTACCAAATTACAAATCATGCTTGGGGTATCGTATTCCAACCCATTGCTGCGCTTTTTTTCTTGACGACGGCATTTGCGGAAACAAATCGGACACCATTTGATTTAGCCGAAGCGGAAGCCGAGTTGGTCGCGGGATACCATACAGAATATAGTTCGATGAAGTTTGGCCTGTTCTATCTAGGCGAGTACTGCAATATGTTGACAGGCTCTATCATGATGACGTGTCTCTTTTTGGGCGGCTGGAACGTACCTTTTTTGTCGGATTTGCACCTTGACGCTACAACACAAAGTCTTATTCAAATTGGCGGCTTCGCCGCCAAAGTGGGATTCCTGATGTTCTTCTTTGTCTGGGTACGCTGGACATTGCCCCGTTTCCGTTACGACCAGCTCATGGAACTTAGCTGGAAAAAATTGATACCGATAGCCCTTGCTAACGTCGTTGTGACGGCTATTTTCATGGCATTTTAACAATATTTCCGGAGTACGTATGGCGATAAGCGTAAAAAATGTTTCAATGTCCCGAAAATCAAACTGGATTGACAGCACGTATTTTATTCCAATTTTCAAAGGACTGGCGATTACATTCAAGCATTTGTTTAAGAAGAAACTTGTAATGAGCTATCCGGAAACAAAAAAAATTCTTCCGGCGAATTATAGAGGCCTTCACATGCTTACCCGTGATGCACAAGGTCGCGAGAAGTGTGTGGCCTGCGAAATGTGTTCGACGGCCTGCCCTGCGGACTGTATTCGGATCGTTGCTAACGATAGTGGGAACGAGTGGAATGACCAACACGAGAATCGCGAAAAGCATCCGAAAATTTTTGAGATCGATGAATTGCGCTGCATATTTTGCGGTATGTGCGTCGAAGCGTGTCCGGAAGACGCGATCGACATGACCGATATGCATAATTTGGCAGACTATACTCGCGAAGATTTTTTATACGATAAGGAACGGCTTTTGGGCGTCTATGATCAGTATATCAAGATTCATCCGGATCATGCCCAGCGACGCGATAGCGAGTTTAAGCAAATGAAAAACTCAAGCTATTTTACAGTCGAGAGCGTGAAGCACTCCGATGAAAACGGACACTAGAAACTCGATCGACAAAATACAGGATACGATATGGAAATAATGATGCAATACTTTATAGCAAACCCGGCGTTCTATTGCTTTGCGGGTCTGGCGGTAATATTTGCAATTTTGATGTTGACCATGGAAAACCCGGTTTACAGTGCGATTTTTATGGTACTCACCTTTTTTTGTCTGAGTGCAATTTACATCACATTGGAGGCAGAGTTTATTGCGGTGATTCAGGTCCTGGTTTATACGGGCGCCATTATGGTACTCTTCCTGTTTGTAATCATGCTGCTCAATCTTGGACGTGATGCAAACCTTTCAGAATATTCCGGACCCATGAAATACATTTCAATGGCTATCGCTTTTGCCTTATTGGTTCAAATCGGTCTTGCCACTAAGGTTACATTCAATATCGGCGATAAAGGCATGTATCCGATTGAAAAAATAAGGCAAGTAGGCAATGTGGAGGTTATCGGCGGACTCCTAATGTCAGAATACTTATATCCTTTTGAAATTGCTTCAATTCTGCTTCTGTTGGGTATGGTGGGAGCTATTATTATTTCAAAGAAAAATCAATAAAGGAAGTCTATGGCCCCTCTCTCACACTATCTGATTCTATCGGCTATTCTTTTTTCGCTCGGCGTTGTTGGTGTATTGACCCGGCGCAATGCTATTATTGTATTTATGTGTATTGAGCTGATGCTAAATTCTGTAAACCTGAGCATGGTGGCTTTTGCTCGCTTTTTGGACTCCATGGACGGACAAATCGCGGTATTTTTAGTAATGACGGTGGCGGCGGCCGAGGTTGCCGTAGGCCTTGCATTAATTGTAGCGATCTATCGCAAGAAAGAAAGCATAAATGTTGATGAAATGCACACGATGCAGGGTTAGTTTCTATGAGAAATTTACGGAGTTGTAATTAAATGAATCTGATACTATTACTTATTGCAATGGTTCCTCTTTCGGGTGCGATTTTTAATGCATTTTTTGGCCGCAAGATAGAAGGATCGCATTCCGATGAACATCATGGCGCCGATTCTCATCATCAACATTCTAAGCCGTGGGCGGGTTATATTGCATGCTTTATGGTTTTCATTTCATTTGCACTTTCTGTAGTTGTCTTCACCAAAGTTTTGTCAGGGGCGAAATATAATGTTGACTACTTTGACTGGATTATTGTTGAAAAATTTCGAGTTACGCTTGGATTTTTGATTGACCCGCTATCCGCAACCATGCTTCTTATTGTCACCGGGATTGGATTCTTAATCCATGTTTATTCACTTGGTTATATGGAACATGACCCCGATCGCCCGAGATTTTTCACCTATCTGAATTTGTTCATATTTTCGATGTTGATGCTCGTCATGGGCAATAATCTTGTGGTCATGTTTTTCGGATGGGAAGCCGTCGGTCTTTCATCGTACCTATTGATTGGCTATTACTATAAAAAGCAGAGTGCCGGAGACGCGGGGAAGAAAGCATTTATTGTTAATCGTATTGGAGATTTTGGTTTTGGATTAGGAATATTTTTAATCTTTGGTACGTTTGGAACTGTCTATTTCGAGCCTCTTTTCTCGACGATCGCAAAAACAGATCCGTTTAGTTTGGGCACCACCATGACGGCAATTGGCGTGTTACTATTTGTCGGGGCGGTTGGAAAGTCAGCTCAGATACCGCTCTTTGTATGGCTGCCCGATGCTATGGAGGGCCCAACTCCGGTTTCCGCCCTGATTCATGCCGCGACCATGGTAACTGCGGGTGTATTTATGGTGGCCCGATGCAGCCCAATTTTTTCGTTCGATATTGGTCCCGCGGGACATATCATGGGAATGAGCGCCGGTGACCTTGTCACGTATACGGGATGTGCAACGGCGCTATTTGCTGCGAGTATCGGTTTCCTACAGACCGATATTAAGAGAGTGCTCGCGTATTCTACAGTTTCGCAATTGGGATTTATGTTCATCGGTGTGGGTGCGGAGCAAGAACTATCGAGGAATTGCAGAAGGCCAAATTTGTGAAAATCTCAGGTTCCGGTATCAAGG
>JANNSF010000016.1:0-5176 GCA_031402315.1 bacterium
GAGTCTTCCGCCGCCTCTCGAAGAAATCTTGTGACGTACTCAAAACTTTGGTACGGATGATGCAACAAGACATCTCCGTTGCGAATGGCTGTGAACATGTCCGTCCCGGTTTCAAATTCGGCCACGGGTTTCGCCGGCAAAACAGGATCTCTTAGTGGAGCAATATCCAACTGTTGGTACAAGTTCATCAAATCCGAATGGCTTATGAAGCCGCGTGAGGGATACAAGTCCTCCGGCTGCAAGTCCAGTTCCTGAATTAATAATTTAATTAAGTTATCAGGGAGCCCTTTTTCATACTGAAGCCGCACGGCGGCACCTTTACGCCGATTGCGCAACGATTCGGAGATCGTTTTTATCAAATCTTCAGAAGGATCTTCATCGTACGTCAGATCGGAATCGCGCGTCACGCGAATCGCGAAGCAACTTTTAACTTCGTAGCCTTTAAAAAATTCATTGATCGAGTCGCGAACGATATCCTCGAGCAAAATAAATTGGTAGATACCTTCGGCCGATGGGAGGCGAATAAAACGCGGAACCACGGCCGATGTGATGGGTACAATTACTAAATTTGTTTTGGGCAACTTATTGTCCACGGTGGGGAGTACTTCAGCCATTAGACACACGGCACGGTTCGCAAGATGCGGAAAAGGGTGGCTGGGATCGATGGCCATGGGTGTCAGAATGGAGAGTACGGTTTGCTGAAAAAATTCGTGTACGAAACTTCTCTGTTCCTCGTTAAGATCCGTCGAACGAACGATGAAAATATTTTCTTTATTTAGCTGAGGAATAAACTGGTCGAAAAAATAGTCGTGTTGAACCGTGGAGAGTTCGTGCACCACTCTTGACATTTGCTCCATGACGTCACGTGGAAGCCTTCCGTCGGCGGACTTACTTACAACCTGAGCATCTATTTGACGCCACACGCCGGCTACGCGCACCATAAAAAATTCATCGAGATTCGTACTGAAAATCGAAAGAAACTTTAGGCGCTCCAGCAGTGGATTCGTTGGATCTTGGGCTTCATCTAGAACACGGCGATTAAACTCAAGCCAACTGAGTTCACGATTGACAAAATTCTCTGCCTTATCAAACGTTTTTGCGCTAAATATTCCGGTGGATTCAGAATCCAGAACTTCGGCTTTTGAAATTTCCATAAATAATGTTTTCTAATGCGAACACGCCGTTTGCCTCAAATCAAACAAACTATCTTGCGTCGCGTTTTTCTTTCTTTTCAATGAGTTGTTCGACCACGCTTCCAAAGGCCATCACAACTTTTGGATTGAAGTACTTTCCGGACTGACGCAATATTTCACCAAAAGCATCCGCCGGAGACAGCACTTTGTTATAACCACGTGTAGTCGTCATGGCATCAAAGGTGTCCGCCACCGCTACGATACTCGCTAAAAAATCGATTTGGCCGCCCTTTAGGTTTTGCGGATAGCCGGTGCCATCCCAACGTTCATGGTGTTGATGGACAATGTTAATCATACCCGAAAGAAATGCGATGGATTTCAAAATCTTGTAGCCGACCTCGGGATGCTTTTTCATTTCCTCCCACTCTTCGTCGGTGAGCTTTCCTGTATTTTTCAGACTGGAAATTTCAATGACTAATTTCCCGATGTCGTGCAAAATTGCGCCAATGCTTAGTTTCTCAAGTTCATCCGGCTCCAGTTTGAGTTCCTCACCAATTTTGACACTATACGCGCGAACACGGGCCGAGTGGCCGGCGGTATATTTATGTTTTTCTTCCACGGCACGGACAAAGGACAATATGATGCCCAAGTAGGCTTCCTGCATTTCTTTGGCCTGCCGCTCAATAATAGCATTTTTATTTTCGAGGTCGCGGACATGATGTTCCAGATTCTCAACTAGTTTTTCGCTGTAGTTTTTTAACGTTGCGGTTTGCGTTTCTTCGGATAGGGCTTCGCGTGCGCCGGCCAGATATTTCTTGATTTGGTTCGGGAAATCCTCCGGCTCGAGCGGTTTACGGATATACCCGTCACATCCCGCGGCGAGTGTGCGTTCGCGGTCTCCTTCCATCGCGTTAGACGTAATCGCAATGATCGGTGTGTCGGATAATTTGTTGATGCTCTTAATACGCGTCGACGCAGCAAGACCGTCCATCGATGGCAGATTGATATCCATCAGGATCAAATCCGGCTCGAGTTCCTCGGCTTTCTTAATTCCGCTAAGGCCGTCAAACGCTTCGAAGATTTCATACCCTTCGCGTTCCAACAGTCTTCGAACCAAAAGCCGGTTCATTTCATTATCCTCGATGTAAAGGATCTTTTTTTTCATAGTCTCACTTCCTGAATCTATTTTGCAATAGGTTGACGGAGCGGCAAGGTAAGTGTAAATACCGAGCCTTTTCCCGGCTCGCTCGTCACTTTAATTTCTCCATGGTGCATATCAATAAATTTTTTGGCAATGCTTAGACCGAGGCCGGTGCCTCCGGCGCGCCGTGTGGCCGTTCCATCCACTTGACGAAATCTCTCAAAGATAATGTCCAACTGACTCTTATCAATTCCAATACCCGTGTCACTGACCCCAATCGTTAAGAATTTGTCATCCGCGGAAACGCGAAGTGTAATGGCGCCTTCTTCCGTAAATTTGGCTGCATTGGAGACCAGATTAAAAATAATCTGACGAAATTTTGTTAAGTCGGCGTCCAGAGTCGGAATTTTGCCGATGATGCGATGCTCTATTTTGACACGTTTACCCATGATAAGCGCCTGGCTTGCCGTCACGATCTCCTCAATGATAGGCACAATATTAACGGATGTAATGTGGAGTTCCATTTTACCGGCTTCGATCTTAGATAGTTCCAGAATACTATTAATAATGTCCAACAAATGGCGTCCACTGCTATAAATGGCCGAAAGGTCAACGCGCTGGCCTTCATTGACTTCACCGTCAATACCGGTTAAAAGTACTTTAGAAAAGCCGATAATTGAATTGAGCGGCGTTCTCAATTCGTGGCTCACGTTGGCGATAAATTCAGATTTCAATCGGTCCGCATCCTGAGATTTTTTAACCGCCTCACGGAGCGCAAGGTTGCTTCGTCTCAGTTCTTCGGTGCGCTCGGTGACCTTCATTTCAAGCTGCTTATTGTTCTGCTCCAGTTCGCTGGTGAGCGATTGAAGCTGTAAGTAGGCGCTGCCCAACTGCTCGGTCAGAATCTTATGTTGGTCGGACATCGTCAAGTCGCCGGATTCCGCTTTATTCGAAAATTTTACGATTTCGCCGACGAGCTTTTGTTCAAACGGTGAATCATCCATTCCGGCCAATTGTCCGCGCTTCTGAATCGCCTGAATATTTTCAATGCGGTTATTGACAACCGCCAGTTCGCGTTCAAGTGAAGCAATCCGCTCAATACGATAGCGGTATAGCCCGAGCAAATAGTAAAACGTTTCACGCATCATCGAAAGCGGCTCGTTGTTGACGGCGGATTGAAAAACCTGGCAATCAAAACATGATGGAATGCCGAGATGGGTCCGGCATCCACATCGTGGCCCGGCCACAAACCAACATCGCGGATTGATCGCATTATGAGCGACGCAGGCGTGATCGGGGCAAGTGCGTTGCTCATGGCAACGCTTTGAAATTTCCTGCGGATTAGTCTCAATCGGATTTTCATTCTCCGCAAGCGTAATTCGATTCATCCATTCCTGGATGATGCGATTGAGTACGGATTGAGCATAGACATTATCGGTGACCTCTGACTTTTCCTCCGGCGCGGCTTGCTTCTGCTGAAAAGCATTTTCATTATTGACGTCTTCGATCAGGAAAGAGTCGGTAAAGAGACCGTCGAGCGTCAATTCATCGTACCGCTTGCGGTCGCGTTTTGCACTTTTTTTTGGCGTGAGTTCGTACTCGACAATCGTGAGGTTTTCAAAAGACGGGGGGGTGTTCAGCTCAGCCATATAAATCTATCGTCTAGCCCACGCGGCGTAAAGCGCGGCACTAAAAATTTTCATCGTAATTTGACGTGCGTTCATTGAGATTACTTCACCGTCGGCATGGATGGGCATTGGGGTTTCGGAGGTAATCGTCAGTTCGGTCGCCCTTGTCATCAAAACGCCTTTTACTTTTTCATGAGAGCCTTTTGTTACTTTAGGCAAATCCAAAAGCATTTGAATTCTTGCACGGGAATCAATCACACACACATCGAGCATACCGTCATCAATTCGCGCCTCCGGCGTAATGTAAAAGCCGCCGCCGGAACAGGCCCCATTTCCCGCCGTCACCATCAGAATTTTTCGTTTGATACTCTCGCCGCCAATCTGGATATGCATTTCCGAGTGCTTGTATTGAAAAACGGAATTTAATACGGCGGCGTAGTAAAGTGCAACGCCACGCAAATAGCGAATTTGTTTACTTTTGTAATTGGCAAACGCGTCAAATCCTACCCCTACATTATTACTAAAAAAACGATCCGGTGAATCGTCATTCGATATCCGGGCGATGTCCGCCGTTTTGCGATCATGATTCATCAGTGTATTCAAAGAGTCGCCGAGGTTTTTGGACAGCCCAAGCATTTTGGCAAAATCATTACCGGTTCCAATCGGAATCACACCCAACGTAGCCTTTGGAATGATACCATGATTTTCCTTCGCCTGCATCAGTGCGTTGACCGCGGCGTGCACCGTCCCATCCCCACCGGCCGCAACAATCATCGAGGCGGTATGCGCCTGCTCCAATACACGCATACCGGCCACTTCGGTCGAAGGCGTCACTAGCAATTCAAAGGATATACCTTTGGCTTCAAGCGTACGTCGAATCTCAGGAACCGCATCCCTGGCGCGTCCACGATCGGCCGTAGGATTAAGGATGATCAGCCAATGATCTTGCATACAGGCCTATTTATTAAAAGAAAAATCAGACAAGAAATCAGGGGACCATTGCAATACAATCAATTTCAACCAAAACGTCTTTAGGCAAGCGCGCTACCTCTACGGTCGAACGGGCAGGGGCGCTTTCATTAAGAAACTCC
This sequence comes from bacterium, assembly GCA_031402315.1. Lineage (GTDB taxonomy): Bacteria > CLD3 > CLD3 > SB21 > SB21 > JANNSF01. The sequence goes on from JANNSF010000016.1 coordinate 4,994, forward strand.
GCATACACTTCATTCATCGCCGCAAAATCGCTCATGTTTTTTAAATACACAGTTGTTTTAACAACGCGATCCAGTTGAGAGCCCGAAGCATTTAGAAGGGCGCTCAAATTTTTGAGCACACGCCGCGTCTGTTCACGAATGTCGCCACTGATCAATTCATTGGAGGCGGGATCAATACAAATC
>JANNSF010000017.1:0-9017 GCA_031402315.1 bacterium
AAGTAAAACACCTGCGATCCTTAGCAACATGGTCGTGTTATCGAGTAAAGGAGTCTCGTACCCTTCTAACGCAGATTTGTTATCAAGTAACGAGGCGGCGTTACTAAGCAACATGACTGTGGATACTCGGTAACTTAGATGTGTAGGAAGGCAACGAAGGTCGGTTATTAAGAAACAGAACTGTGTTACTAAGTAACAGAGCGCTATCATCGAGTAACGAGGTGGCGTTGCTATGGAACATGACTGTGGCTACTCAGTAACGCAACCGTGTCATAAGGGAACGGAGCTCGGTTATTAAGAAGCAAACTTGTGGAGGAGGGTAGCAGAGGCGCGGAGTCGAGTAGCAATGGCCTAAAATAAGCACTCAATGGCGGGGAATCGAAGTGGCGGATTTGATTATCGAGGTGTGTAGTTCTGTTATCGTGATACATGTTATGCCAACTGAGGTGCGAATGCTGTATATAGATTTGCCAATACTGGCGAAAATGGTGCCATGAAGGTAGGAAAGTGACCGCTAAAAACCACCGCTATTTTCGGGTCTTGACGAGCGGTGTATAATAATCTATCTTGAACAGTTTTAAGGGGCAACTGCCATTCGATTTTAAAGGAATCGCGACTTATTTATTGACAAACGAAGGAAAATTCATATCTAATACGACTCGAGGGTAATCTCATCGCCTGGCTGATTGGTTCAAAGTTAGGATTTGGTTTTTGAAATGGATTGTTTATAAGGACTGGTCAATCATATCCTTGTAATATTTCTATCGTTTCAAAGTATCTCTTTTCATGTAGTAATTTATTTCAAACTGAAAGGAAAAAGTATGTACCAAAGATTCAAGAAACACGGTATCCAATGGGTATTAAGTTTAGTGACTTTAGGGATGATGATTTCAGGGTTTGCATTGTACAAACGGTCAAGTGACTTTTTGGACCCGGCTGGCTTTTCTTCCACACCACCATCGAACGAAATAAATATCAGAATCATGATTGCCGATCTAAAAAGGTCAATCAGGGAGCAGAAATTAGATCGAATTGATGAGCTCTTCGACGACAATTTTCAGGAAAATGATGGGGTGAAGGTTCACAGTAAAAGTGACATCAAGGGTTTGATTGACAGTAAATTCAAAAATCGGAAAAAAAGGGAAAAGAAAAATATCAGAACTGCCTTCTCATCAAACAATGATCCTGCTTTTACTCCTGCCGCAAGCATATCGAGTGAGACTACAACTTCTGATTTTGAGATTGTCGTGGATTCCGTGGCTGTGATTGATGACCAAAACAGTGAAGTATTTGCCAGATTTCAATTTGTCGGCGATCTCAAGAATCGAAAATATGAAGTCAATCAAACGGTTAAAATTGGACTGAATAAAAAGGACAAAGAATGGAAACTTTCAAAGTCCGATAATCTATCAAAATGTTTAAAGTAGGGGGATTGCAATATGAAACAAAATCTATGCTATTTCTTGTTCTGCTGCATTCTATTGTGCTGCGAGGATGGCGCTCCGGTAGAAGGAGAAATTTTTAAGGTACGGACTGCGACGATTGAATATGACTGGCAGGAGGCGACTATTAATGGCCAACGAGTGAATTACAATGTTGACGAGTTTTTCACTGGGGCGGGAATAACCTTTCAAGACGCGGTTAGTAAAATATATAGCAAAAGTAGACACAAGACTTATGTTGATATAAAAGGTGTAAATGGAGGTGTATGGATAGATAATGTTGTTTATGGTACTCTCCGTGCACTCCTTCCTTCTGAAGATAAGCTGTTTTCGAACAAAGAAGAGGATTATGCTCAAATGATAAGGTATGCCTTAGAACATAGACAAAAAACAGGCCTTGCGTATCAATATCCCTATCACATGCTTTCCGTAAAAGATTGTAAAACAAAGAAATCAGATGGGTATGCACTTGGGTTAGCATTCAAAACTGCGGAGAATGTTCCGGCATCACGTGAATCCCGATCAATGTTTCTTTTTCGCGACGACATATACTCAGCAGGGTCTGGTTCAAATCTCTCGGCGAGTTATGTGACAACATGGGTTGCGAGTCATGAAATAGGCCATTCATTAGTTGGCATAACCCATGCTTTTGGTACTACAGCAAACCAACATTATTCTGGAGACTATTGTGTAATGGATTATTATTCCAATAAATGGAGTTCAGCAGGATTCATAGATGATGATTTAGTCTTTTGTTATAAACAAGGTGTTAGTTGTTGTGTTTATTTAAGATATGCTTCCTTCGGCACAGTTGGAGCGTTTACCGATTAATAAAATGAGAGGAATAAAATGAAATATTTAGCGTCAGCCATTGGTATTTTTGTTGTTTGCCATACGAATTGTTTTTCTCAAAAAAGTTATAAGCAAGACACTCAACAAGGAATCGCAATTGGGATAAATTTCGAGAAAGAACATTATCTTAAGGGAGAGCCTGTCATTTTTGAAATAAGTGCAACAAATAAATCTCAGACAGGCGTAAAAATCCCTTTCATAAATAATCCTTTTTTTTCGTATGAGATAAAGTCAAAAAATGGCATAAATACTCCCTGTATGACAATTGAGGTTTTGTATGCTGGAAAGCCATGTATGACGATCGGCCCCGGTGAGGAATATTCAGAAAACATTACCGTTTCATGCGGGAATCAGGGATCCTTTATTCCTTATCACGTAATACCAACGGGAGATTATACTTTAACGGTAAGATACTCAGGGTTGTGTACAACACAATCTGAATTTAGATTTTCTCCGGAAAATGGAATTGCGATTACTTTTGATTTTTCTGTATCGGAACCGCAAGGTGCTGATGTTCAAATTTATTCTGAAATAAATGCACTAATGAATGTAGGAATGGATTACGGACCAGGCTCAATTCTATGCGCCGACAAATTTGCTGAACTATGGAATAAAGATATACCCAGTGACTATCGGCAAGCCATATACATCTATCTGTCACTCATTTGGAGGACTTCTTCCCATTATCTTACTGACAAAAGAGGCGTTTTTGAACGCATCAACGAACAGGCGTCAAATGAGTTTTCAAATAAACTCGTAGCAACACACATTGTTAAAGATAGAGAGTTAGTTGAAGCTCTGAAAATGATGCATGACGAGCACATTACATCGTGGGATGAAATTGTATCCAAGAAAAAAGATAGAGCAAAGGCGTACTTTAGCATAGAAAAATATAAGAATACAAAAATCCAAAAATATTCAATTCAAATAGATGACTGAGAAAGGCAATTTATGAAATTTAAGATTTTGACGATAGTACTTTTATTGCAAGTTGTTCAAGCCCAAACTTTAAAACAAAAGACATTTTCCAAAAATTATTGGAGGCTAACGAAGACAGTTACTCACACAGAAATTAATAGAGATGTTTTCAATCAATGCAATTCAGGCATTCAAGTGACCTATGAAGATCAAAGTCTAAACAAAACAATTCAAATAAAATTTGTCACGGACGAAAAATGGAAACGAATAATGTATGGCGATTATAAGAAGTGGATAAAGGCTTACGGCAGTTATGGAGAGGGCCCTGGTCAATTCATTATGCCGACTAAGATAAGTTTTGTAAGCTATAACGTGAATGGAGTACAGCGAAATGAGCTTTTCATTCTGGACAAGCTGAGCGGTTCCATTAAGGTTTTAAAAGTGAATTTTCGGTTCTCAGGCACTGGTGGCTCCAAAGACACTGACATAGAATATATAACGTCGATCGATGACTTCGCTATGGTTGAAGACATGACTACATATTATATCGATGGAGTTCCGTATCTGGTGGTGAGTGAGACGGGAAAAGATCGGATTGGATTTTACGACCTGTCTACAGGAAGTTATACATTCAAAAATTTCTACGGCTCGACGGGGAATAGTGGAGGACAGTTTAGTTTTCCCATGCAAATCGCAGTATCATCAAATATATACTATGGGCCACTCATTATGGTTAATGATTACGCAAATAAGCGCCTTGTTCGACTTACACCATCGCGAAATCCGGACGGTACAATATCTGTTGTTTGGCACAGCACAATGCCATATTCGACCGATATTAGTTCCATGGACACGGATTTGTGGGGTAATATTTTTGTCACTGGAGCGAACCACCGAATTAGGAAATATAGCCCAACATTTGAATTTTTGGCGGAATTCGGAACAAGCATGACGGGGCAAGTTGAAAACGCAATTCTATGGCCTAAGAATATCAATATAGGTCGGTATGTATTAAAGACGTCAGCCGGAAGTTACAACTCCTATAAATCGGATATTGCCTTCTTGACGGAAGATTGGACAGATTACACTGGCGGCGCCATTTATGATTTGGGTACTTCTATTCCTTGGCTTCAGGTGACGACTTACGGAAATGATATGGCAGGAACACAAATTCAATACTTTGTCACCGACATGTCTAAATATGATCTTACGATTTCCGAACAACTTAATGGTGTCTGGTCTCAAGTAAGAAAATATGGCAATTTAACCGATGTTGTCTATCCCGGTCAGAATACAATTATTTGGGACGGCAACGGGCTTGAACTATCTCGCAATTTTAAGTTTGTTATGCAAATCAAGGAGGCATACAACGATACGGATGCGTTGACAATGGCGAGTGAAGCCTATGTTTATGCTCCTCTGTCTGCATACATCTCGGGGCCGTCACAAGTATCCTATCAAGGTGCGTCGGCCACAGTGTCCGCAGTCGTATACGGCGGAAGCGGCAGCTATTCTTATGATTGGAATTTTGGCCTTTCAAATGGCTCTAGTCACACGTTTAATGTCATGAATAACCCAACAACTGTGTATTTGACGGTTTCAAGCGGGGGTCAGTCGGTTACGGGTAGCAAAAGTATTTACATCCAGGGCTATGGAGGGTGCCCTTTTGTATTTGCCAATACGTCTCAAGGATTTCAAACCGATAATAATATTCTCCATAGAGCTGAAATGGCTAAAGCTTCCGGTCAAAATATTACCGATTTATATAAGCTGAATGTAAGACCTGAAAAAATGGGCGATGAGTATCAACTCCAAATCAAAGAACTTAATAATGACCACAGCTATTTTGATAAGTTTAAGCTCCTTGCAATAGACCACGATGCGGATGAAGAAATCGGCGTTACCGAATTCAATGACTTTGTCAAATACAAGAGAGCCGGTCTCCAGTCAGCCGATAAGGTCATAGTCAATGGTAAAGAATTCTTAATCGACCAGATTTCTTCTCTGAGTGGTGTAAAAGGCGATAAGATGGAAATCAAATTCTCCGATGCAAAAATTGATTTGATCAAGTCGTCCTTGAAAGAGTCTTCACATCTGGTTCTTGCCCTGGACCTAAAGAGAAATCCACTCTTGTTGCCTCCACCCAAAGATCCTGGCGGCGCTTTAGCCTATCGGTTTACCGGCGATGAAGGTCTGGCGAAAGAAAACGAATCAAGCATAGTTTTCCAAAGGCGTGAAAACAGTAATGTCGTTTTGATTCCGGTGATGGACTTAGAAAATCTGGATAAGATTGGAATCAATTGGGGTCGGGATTATGAAATCGGGTCTATTGCGCTTGTTGCGGTCGAACGGGTTTCAGACAAATATGAAATGCCGCTCAAATCCTCGACGCACAGTAAATTTGGCAGTGTTATGGATCGTCTGACGGAGACCGATACGTATTATGCGGAACTCGATAGCGGAGATGTGATCAATTTGAATTTTTCGGCAGAATTTGATCCGTATGAAGGCAAAACTCGCGATTTCGTCTTAGAAACAGTTGGGCATTATTTTGTACCGGAAACGGACGCGTCGACCATTCTTCCAAAAGAATTTTCTCTTTCACAGAATTATCCTAATCCTTTTAACCCGACCACCACGATCAAATATACCTTGAAAGACGAAGCGAAGGTGACATTGAAAATCTATAATGTACTCGGCGAAGAAGTGGCTACGCTCGTCAATCGCAAGGAATCGGCGGGATTCAAAGAGATTTCCTGGAATGGCAAGAATAACAGGGGTATTCAAGTAGGTTCAGGGATCTATTTTTACCGGATTGAGGCCGGAAACTTTGTGAAATCTAAGAAAATGCTGCTTTTGAAATAGACCCATGTTCCCAACATGATAGAACACAAAGTCCTCGAGGTCAACTCGGGGGCTTTGTATTGTTGCAATATTGGAAAGTAAATAGGAGAGCCCAAGATATGAAACCTCAAAACAATGCTCTCAAGTCTTGTGTCAAGCGTCGACAGGTTGAAGTGAGAACTTTGCAATTTCACTTGATTTCTAAGTAGAATTGACCAGATCATGACCATACCGAAAATGATCTCACTGAAGCGAGACTGTTATCGTTTCAAGCGGGAAGAATACTAATTTTAACCCGAAGTGATCTGGGTAAGCTGGATCGTTCTACTTTGCACCGAGAGTGTTTTCACTTGGACCATGATGCTTCTTGGTTCCGCCCGACAATGGCCGCACTTCAATGTAGAATGGAGGCGTTTTTTACCCCAATTATGGTCAGGATGAGCGCTAAAATCCACCGCTAAAAACCACCGCTATTTTTGGGTCTTGATGGGGCGCTATCAATTGATATACCTTAAATTGTTAAACGACCTGTAACGAATGAATGTATTTGAGAGTGTTCAAATTGCATTAGAGACTGTGGATGCTGAGTAACGGAACATTGTCGGAAGGGAACGGAGTCGTGTTACTAAGGAGCAAACTTGTGCAGGAAGGGAACGGGGTTGTGTTACTATTTAACAGACACATGTATAGCGGCACAAGAGTAATTGAGTTAAGTAAAGCAGGTCTGAAATGATCAGCCAAAGTCAGGAGTCAGGGTGCGGAGGCTGTCAATTGATTTGCAGTGCGGGATTTGGGTATTAAGTAGGACTAAGTAATCGACACCAAACAGACATAACGGAGTAGCCTAAAACCGAGAAGAGTAGGCAAAAAAAAAGGAATAAATTATGAGCAAGATCGCAAGTCTTTATTCGGACGAAGTGAAGAAACACTTTAAAGTGCTGTATGCTAATTGGGAGCCAGGGGGGCCTATTGAATTAGGAGACTATGGTATAATGGATGGAAACATCTTCATTCCGATGGGGAAACTAAAGGTGGATTTTCCTGAGTTCTCTGGAAATATTATTCAAATTGCACCTGATCCCACAAAAGACCAGAAAGAATTTAAATCCGAAAGTGGTGTGGAAGTGAATCTTGCAGCTAAAGGTTCGGTAAGCCCTGCTGGCGTAACACTGGCAAAAGCAGCATTAGAAATAAAATTTTCAAGTAAGGATTCTATCTTCTTTAATGCAGCGGGATGTACAACGACTCGTATTACAAATAAGGCCAAAGTCGGAGAAATTCTTAAGCAACTGTTGAAAAATGGAAAATGGCAGAAGGAGTATTGCGTCGTGACGGATTTAGTTGAAGCAGGAAAAACTGTCATAGCCATCTCTCAAAGCAACAATTCAGCAATTTCGTTTGAAGCAGACAGTCCATCTATTGAAAAAATAGATCTTGCTGATGCGAGTATTAAATTCAATTTGACATCTGAAAAGAGTATTGGCTACAAAGTGGATGCCGACGATGGGCTTATTATCTTGATTGGTTTGTGTAAAATTAAAAATCCTTTCTTATGGTGGGGCGGAGATTTCAAGCCAAGAACACTCCGAATGACGGAGTCAATGGAGTTTCGCATTGAAAATGCACATGGAATAAAGACAGAGGGTAGTGTCGAAGAACTCATCTTTGGCCAATTGGGAAAGGACTAGCCAGCCATGAATGGGGCGTTTAGCTAATCGAATTGCGACATGAATAAAGGGAGTACGATGTCTGATAACAAAGAGTCCCGGAAAACTCCATTGGGGCTTATCAAAGTCGAGGAGGGTACGATCGAACATGATATTCAGCTACAGGAGAAGTATCAGGGATTTAATTCAGAATTACTTCGACTTGCTTTGCTTGGAATAACCGCTGTCGGCTTGATATCCTTAAAGGTTCTAATACCTGAAAAAGACAATCAAGAATTTTCGATGACGGATTCAACGGTGACTTCTTTCTCACTCTCACTTTTGTTTTTCGGGGTTGCAAGTATTTTTACATTGGCTCATCGATATTATTCAGTTGACAGTCTTGCGTTTCATTTGGAGAGTTTACGAGAGGAGATAAGAGGTAACGCCAATCCCCTAAAAGTGGACGAGAAACGAATTACGCGAAATAAGGCTCTTCTTTGGTCAAAGACTGCAATTCAGTTAGCTGCCATTTGTCTTGGCCTTGGCTGTATTTCGCTAGCGACTGCGTTCTTTTTGATCATTAGACAAATGTGAGTATCCATGCTTGTATAGGAAATTTGATTTTGTGCTGAAGGAATTATGAAATTTTGAATTTTGGAGATTATACATGACTGAAAAAGCAATCGCCATTGAAATTTATGATAAAATAAAAAGTGCGGAAGAATCGGACCTGTTGGTGGTGATAAGCTATGGATTTAAGAAGGTAAGAACATTTCAACTATCTGAGGGGCTTTTCAAAATAGAGTTGCAGCGCCTTCTAAACTATCGAACTGATGCACAATCAAACGAGAGTACACTCAAGAATATTTTCATAGCACAAGGCATTTTGAAAGGGAAATGATGAATTGCCCTAATATTACAGATTGGATTCAAGCCATATCCGATGGGATAATTGCTATGACGGCTATTATAGGCTCGTTCTTAGTGATTCGGCAGCTATCATCTATTAAGATACAATCTTCAGTTTCAGTATTAACAAATGTACTTACGATAGAGACGGAAATGAACGACCGAAAAGAAAAGGTTGACGATGTCGTAGCTCACTTACGAAAGCTGGAAGTTGAAGGAAAACTTGACGATCCATTGAATAAAATTATCCAAGATCAATTGAATAGCGCAATTGAGAATTGGCTCAATTCTGTGGATAGGCTATGCTTTTGTATTAAGAAAAATTATTTACCAGAAAAAGACTGGAAATCGGAGTATAGGGACTATGTGATCGATTTAGTGAAGGCAAGTGAAGGAAAATTTG
>JANNSF010000018.1:0-25244 GCA_031402315.1 bacterium
AGCCGTTCTTTTCGGAGAGGATGAGTCCATCTGGTTCGGATCCGAAAAAGGGGTTCATGTTCGTCAGTCCAGCGGTGACGGAGACAAGCTTTTAATCGTGCAGGGCGTCTTAACACAAGAAGAAGTACTGCTGGCGAAAAAGGATTATGTGCGTCTTCGCACGCTCTATGGTACCGTTAATGTATTTGGTGACTTGATGGAGTGGTCTGCTTTCAAATCGGCACTTACCCTCGAAAGTGAAAACAAAATGAACGAGGCGCTTGCCGCCCTCCAGCAGATACGTCTGGATAATCCGGTCTCCAAATGGGCCACGGATTTTTATGTATATCGAATCGCTCGCAAATTTGAAGATGCCGGTCAAACGGATAAGGCACTCTCCGTTTATACCCCTCTGATGGAAAAATTCAAACTAATGCAAAAAAATACATTTCGCCTGGAAGAAATCATCTTCCGAATCGGCAGGAACTACCAGTCACAACGGAACACAGAAAAAGCCCTTGAGATGTTTAAAACACTCCGGCAGAACTTTCCGAATTCTCCCTTTGTTGGCGAAATAGCCCCCTTATTGCTGCAAGCCGCGAAACAAGCGCCGGACGCGGTCAAATCGCTTGCCCTGTACCAGCAGTTTCTGAATAACTACTCCGCCCATCCGGAGGCTGCACGCGTCAAATGGATCATGGCGGAAACCTACTATGCGCAAGCGCAGTCTGCGTTTGCTGAAAAATATTACAATGAACTCCTTGGCGCACTTCCGTCGGATAGTCCTATGCGCAAACTGTCAGAGAAAAGATTGGCCAAAATGCAACGGGCGAGCGTTAAATAGATTCCCACTATAATCAGAAACCCGCATTTTTTCTAAAAAAATGTAGAAACAAAAAACCTGTGAGAACATCACAGGTTTTTTTAGTGGGTAGTGAAGGATTCTCCCAAAGGGACGCCTTTGGCGGAACCTCCAAGTAAGAATATTCTAAATCAGAAGTGACATTCATCAGCGAGCCTGTCCAAAAAGAAAAGGCCCCACTGACGATGGGGTTTTCAAGTGGGCAGTGAAGGATTTTTCCAAAGGAATCCCTTGGAGAGATCCTCTCTGACTATCGGCAGGACAGGCTAATAAAAAAACCCGTGAGAACATCACAGGTTTTTGAGTGGGTAGTGAAGGATTTGAACCTCCGTAGAGCTAAGCTCGACAGATTTACAGTCTGTTGCGATTGACCACTCCGCCAACTACCCAAAATTTCAATTCAACTTCACCGAGCTGGTGGGCGGGATCGAACCGTCGACCTACTGATTACAAATCAGTTGCTCTACCAGCTGAGCTACACCAGCCTTTGATATATACCGCATTCCAAATGCGCGCGCAATATAGAGAACGTGAAATGAAAAGTCAATAATATTGAGTTGGACCTCGATTAATTAGTTCGATTTACTGACCATGACTTTGGCGTGACGGATAACTTTCTCGTAGAGAAAATACCCGCGCTCATGCTCATCCACGATCGTATTGGGCTCGATATCCGGGCGATCAATTTGCATCAGCGCATCGTGCAGTTCCGGATTAAGGGGCTTTCCAATTGACTCCATGACCTTGAGGCCTTTATCGGTGAGCGTCTTCATCATTTTCTGATAAATAAATCCAAACCCCTGAACAAATTGTTGAATTTTCACGTCTTCCGATTGCAATTCTTTTGAGACTTTTAAAGCACGCTCCATGTCATCGACAACCGGCAAAATTTCAGTCATTAGCTTCTCGTTTGCATTCTGAATAATCAGAGAATATTCTTTCGCCGTGCGTCGCTTGTAATTATCATGATCTGCAAGAACCCGCGCCAACTGATCTTTAAGTATGGCCATCTGATTTTCCGCGTCAGACGATTGGGCTTCTTTTATTTCCGTTTCGTCGTTTGCAATTTCATTGACGTCCAGATCCTCCGAATTAGCGGTTTCTTGCGTCACATTTTCATCATCCGTCATTCCTGATAAACTCCTGTATTTAGAACTTTTTCTAGTGCATGAGCAGTGTGTTTGGCCAGCGGTATGAGTTTGGAATATCGCATACGTTTCGGCCCTATAATTCCAATGGAACCGACACTTTCACCAATCCTGTAATTGGCGGTAATCAAACTGTAGTTAACAATCGGCAAGTGCCCCAATTCTTCACCAATCGAAACAGACACTCCATTCTCGTGGCTTTGTGACGATAAAAGCTGAATGATCGAATCTTTCTCTTCAAGCAATTCGAGCATAGCCTGTACGTCGTTAGAATTCGAAAATTCAGGTTTCATCAAAATATTATTGGCGCCGGCAAAATTGATGGTACGCGTCTTCTCAAAATTGAAAAGGGATTCCGCGGAATCCAAAAAGATACGAATAAAGGTTTCTTCCCGGTCCTCAAACCGACTCCTCAGACCGGATAGGCGCTCGGATATAGTTTTTCGGATTTCTTCCACCGTGAGCCCCGTCAAACGTTCATTGATCGCCGATTGAATCGTATGCAGATATTCACGTGAAAGACTATCGTGCAATTCTAAGGTAACACTCTTTACGGCACCGGATTTCAAAGTGAGTTCGATCAGTATGCGGTCGTGATCAAGGGCATTTAGTACAAGACGATCAAAAACCGATTGATTGAATCGCGGCGACAAAATTACTCCCAATTCATTGGATATTTTGGCAAGTGCTTTGGACGAATGGTACAGAACTTCTTCCACGCCATCGTATATTTGCGTGATCTTTTCGGTCATGTCAATCATCATGCTTGAAATCAAATTTTTTTCTTCAAGACTCAGCTTTTCGAGACGCATCATGGCATTGACGTAAGTGCGATAAGCTTTATCGGTCGGCATTCGACCGGCCGAAGTATGCGGATGGGTGAGAAACCCTTGCTCCTCGAGGTCACTCATAATGTTACGAATAGTCGCCGCACTCCATTCCACGGGCAGTTTTTTCGCCAAATAGCGTGAGCCGATCGGTGACCCCGTTTCAATAAAGGTCTGTACAATAAACTGTAAGACTAATTTCTCTCGATCTTTTATCATGGCTTAATACTGACTATTCGTCCAATCCGCCCTCTTTAAATACCGACAGCCCCGCATTCTCGGAGCCAATCCATATCTCATCATTTTGTCCCACGTGTATCGCGGTCAGACGATCCGCGGGCAATTGGGAATTCGACGTGTTATAGATAGTCCATGTGGTACCGTCAAATTTCGCCAAACCCTTCAGTGTTGCGATCCACTTATTACCTTTGCTGTCGATTACTAAATCGCGAATCAATTTATCCGGCATGGGAGAGTTTTTGGTGTCGTACATAGTGAACGCTTTACCGTCAAATTTCAAGAGACCCGAAGTGGTTGCAAGCCATTTGACCCCTTGGTTATCAATGGCCACACGCTTGATATTGGTAGCCGGATTTTTTACCGGTGAATACGAGGACGAATCGTAGGTCACAAACGTTTTACCATCAAACGCTTCCAAACCGGCGCTTTGGGTCCCGATCCAGATGGTTCCGGCTTTATCGACATCAACCGATTGAATCACGTTGTCCAACAACCCGGACGACTGCTGCGTATAGATCTTAACATCCTCGCCCTTCATGACACTCAAACCCGCACCCGTGCCAATAACAACCCTGCCATTATTGATCGAAATCGAATTGATCAAATCATCCGGAATTTTTTCGGTACCGTGATCAATGACGTCCCAATTGGATCCGTCGAAAATGGATAAACCCTGCGAGGTGCCAATCCACTTCTTTGCGGTACCTTCCAATGTAATGCAGGTTACGTTATTATCCGAGAGTCCATTGTTCACGGTGAAAACATCACGTTTACCGGACTTTTGATCCATCTTAATGAGGCCCTTCTTGGTGCCATACCAAATCACATCCCCATCGTCAGCAAGAGCCGTAATGTATTCACCTTTGGTATCATCAAATCGGCGCCATTCACTCTTTCCGCAAGCTAAAAGTGACAACGTGATTGCAACGACCGTGATTTTAAAACATGCTTTCATAACATCTCCTTGATTTGAACCGATATCCTGGCCGACTCTTAATCGACGACCCAAGTATCCCCTTTGTGTAATAATTTGTTTAGATCGCCATTTCCGGACTTTGTTTTTGCCAAGGCAATTTGAGTTCTTACGTCTTCATCGTAACACGACTTTTGAATATCCCTGAAAACACCGATGGGTGTTGGAAAATTGGGCGCCTCGGCCATTTGACTGTAAATGAAAGCCAGAATGGAATCCTTCGAATGCACGTCGTGAACCAGTAAATCCGAAGCGGAATATTTTCCATCGTCGATCCGCACGACTTCAGGCTTCAGGCCATTCAGACGAATGCCTTTATTTTTTTGCGCTCCGAAAACAAGCGGCTTCCCATGTTCAAGGGAGATCGTGTTATCCGCTTTTGATTCTTTTTCGGTCAGGTTTTCAAACGCTCCATCGTTGAAGATATTGCAATTTTGATAAATTTCTACAAAAGCTGTACCCTTATGATTATGAGCGGCGCGAAGCACTTCCTGTAAGCCTTTGGGGTCACGATCCATGGCCCTCGCAACAAAACTTGCACCGGCCGCCAGCGCAACCGCCACCGGATTGAGCGGATGTTCGAGCGAACCCATTGGGGTGGATTTTGTAATTTTTCCGATTTCTGAAGTCGGGGAATATTGGCCTTTGGTCAACCCATAAATGCGATTATTAAACAGAAGGTACTTGATGTCAAGGTTGCGGCGAATCACGTGCATGAAGTGATTGCCCCCTATTGAGAGCGCATCACCGTCTCCGGTAATGACCCACACACTCAGATCCGGATTCGCAACTTTTACACCCGTGGCAACGGCCGGAGCACGCCCGTGAATCGTATGAAATCCAAAAGTGTTCATATAATAAGGGAACCGACTTGAACAGCCGATGCCGGAAACGAAGACATACTTTTCTTTCGCAATATTAAATTCAGGCAAAACGCGTTGCACCTGGGCCAGGATGGAGTAGTCTCCGCATCCCGGGCACCAGCGAATTTCTTGATCAGATTCAAAATCCTTTTTGGTCAATTTTGGAATTTCTGCAACGGCCATTTAGCGACCTCCTAAAATTTCATTAATCTTGTTTTCGATCTCACGCGTGGAGAACGGTTGACCCGTCACTTTATTGAGCGAGACGGCATCCACCAAATATTCGGCCCGAATAAGTTTACTCAATTGACCGAGATTGATCTCGGGAATTAATACTTTCTTATAGCGGCGCAAAATAGGACCAAGGTCCTTGGGAAACGGATTGATCCAACGCAAATGGGCACGTGCAACGGATTTGTTTTCTTTTTGACACTTTTCAACCGCCGTACGTATAGCACCGTAGGTGCCACCCCAACCGAGAACCAACAAGTCTCCTTCGGCAGGACCATTCACATCCAGAGGCAAAAATTCATCCGCAATCTTTTGCACTTTGGCGGCGCGGATACGCGTCATGTAATCATGATTATCCGGTTCGTAATTTACCGTGCCCGCTATATTTTTCTTTTCAAGTCCGCCAATGCGATGCTCATATCCCGCCATGCCCGGAACGATCCAAGGCCGCGCTAATGTTTTTTCGTCACGAATGAACGGTGAAAATGTCTCCTTAGGCCAGGCGCGTTTCATTTCAAATTCAGCCAGCTTATCCGCATCCGGAAGTAACCAGGGTTCGGCGCCATTTCCAATATAACCGTCCGAAAGCAGAAACACCGGCGTCATATATTTTACGGCAATGCGTGCCGCTTCATACGCGGATTCAAAACAATCTGAAGGACGCGAAGCCGCAATCACCGGAATCGGAGATTCGCCATTACGACCGTACATCACTTGCAAAAGGTCCGATTGCTCAGTTTTTGTGGGTAGCCCGGTACTTGGACCAGCACGCTGAACATTGATGATCACCAGCGGAAGTTCCGTCATAATCGCAAGGTTTATGCCTTCGCTTTTCAAGCAAACGCCGGGACCTGAAGTACTGGTGATTGCGAGCGCTCCTGCGAACGCAGCGCCGATCGCCGCACATATCGCCGCAATTTCGTCTTCGGCCTGAAAAGTTCGAACCCCAAAATTCTTATACTTTGCCAGCCCATGCAGAATGTCACTCGCCGGCGTAATTGGATAGGAACCTAAAAATAAGTCTAGTCCGGATTTTTGCGCGGCCGCCACAAATCCAAGACTAATCGCTTCATTACCGCTGATATTGCGGTATTTCCCGGGCGGCAATTTCGCCGGTGAAATTTGGTAGGAATTGACAAACGCTTCTGTCGCATCGCAATAGGATTGACCGGCTTTGAGCGCAAGAATATTGGCTTCGGCAAGTAGCGGGTTCTTTACAAATTTTTCGCGCAAAAATTTGATTGTGTTGTCTACCGGTCGATTGTACAACCATGCAACCATGCCGAGGGCGAAAAAATTTTTACATCGCTCCATCGACTTATGATCCAAGCCCGTTTCCTTCAATGCCGCTTTTGTATTCGAGGACATCTCTACCCGAAAAACCTGGTATCCTTCAATCATGCCATCGTCAAGCGGGTTCGTCAAACAATTGGCAAGTTTCAATCCTTTTTCATCAAAACTTTCCGTATTAATAATGAGTACGCCGTTGGGTTTGAGCGACTTGATATTTGCTTTCAAGGCCGCCGGATTCATTGCAATCAGGGCATCAACGTCGTCACCCGGCGTATGAATATCATAACTTCCAATATGCAACTGAAACCCACTGACCCCGGGAAGCGTGCCCGCTGGAGCTCGTATTTCAGCCGGGTAGTCCGGTAACGTGCCGACATCATTGCCCATCATTGCGGACGAACTCGTGAGTTCGTTCCCGACCAGCTGCATACCGTCGCCTGAATCTCCGGCCAAACGAATCGTAACTTCTTCCAAATTTAGAACGGACTCTACAGGCATCTTAACCTCTCGATATTAGTACAATTACAATTTTTTAGAAATTCTAACTCCTCGCGCAATATAGAAAAACAGGCGACTAATCGCAATACTGGAGATACGCTCTGGCAAAGAATTTTGGACGATGCCATGCCTTGAGCAGGATGGCCTTAGATTAGTATTTTACGTCAATGTTGATCGTGAGCCGCTGTAGTACATGGCCCGAAATTTCCGCGCTGATATTTTGATTCGCTCGGACAAGATGGGAGTATTTAAGCGAGCCTTCCAGATGCGAATTAAGCCGATAGGATGTTAGGAAATACCATCGCACGCCTTTCCCTGAAAATCGGGTTGTAGTAAAAACACCCTCAACGTCGTTCTCATATTCATAAAGTGGCGCATTGGGATCGGTATCAAAAAACGTCATGCGCGCTTGCAAGGTCCAGTTTTTTTCGACACGCCATTTAAGATTCTGGTACACCAAGATTCCTTGATCCTGCGAACCCGGAAAATCCTGAATTCGATAATACGCTTGTTCTAATCGGGTTCTCGCAATCATATTCCCAGTCAATGCCATCTCCCATTGAAATCGCGCACGCTGTGTAATCGCAGGTTCTACGACGGTGATGTCGCGTCCTAGGGCATCCTTCGTCGCCACCGCCGCCGAACGGGATTCGTTTTTGTAGGCGATTAGAAATTGTGAATTGCCAAGCGCCTGTTCTGCCTGCCCAAGAAAATCACGTCCGCGCGTGGGCTCCGGCGTGGAATAGCTTCGCCACGGATAAACATAATGATCCAAATAGAATTGAACGGTTGTTCCCCGTCGAGGCTTCAATTTTATTCCGGTATAAAGGCCTTGCTCATTTTGTGGTGGACCGCTTTGATCGCCAAAGGCTTGACCGTGCCGGCTCTGAAAATTTTTTGGATAGTTACGGTAGAAAATCGCAACATCAAGTTTTGGCCACTCCCCCAGAACCCCACTATTCAAAGCGTTGCGGCCATTAAGATCCCTGGCAATTTCCCCGAACAAATTGAGGTCTCCCAAAAAAATATCGTGATACACACTCGTCATATTCGAATGATGGCCTTGGTAATTATACCTTTGACGAATGGTATCGCGAACGACAAATTGCCTCGAATATTGATTGGCATAAAATAGCACACCGACACGCGAGGAATTCCACGCGTATTGCAAAGATCCCCCGCCTAACGATTCTCCCAAATAATTTTGACGACGAAATTCCGTACTATCACGATGGAACCCGTCGGTGAGAATGCTATTTACGGTACCATCGGAATTGAACGACGCGTCGTAATGGGCGTACGAATAAAATCCTGACGCACGAAAGCCTTTTATAGGCAAATCGATATCCAACGCTACACCCTGCTGGGCTTGGTTTTCCGTTGCCGAACGAAATGGAACAGGCCCACGGCCGGACCGTTTGACCGAGGAAATCACTTCCGTACCCTTCGAAAGTGCAGTACCGCCAAGAAGCGCAAGTCCCTGACCGTATTCGAGCAGATAGTTGCCTACGATCAGACGCCTAAGATAACCCACGTGTTCGATCGCGACAAAACCGGCGGCGTGATCATGAAGTTCTCTCTCGCCGGGATCTTTTTCGATAACGAGGGCGCCGCGAATCGTAGATTCCGGAAAACGAAACCACGGGGGGCGATACTCCCCTTGCGCCCGCTGGTAAACCTGATAAATATTTCCTTCGTACTTAGAGAAATTTTCCGGAATCTCCAGCGTGCGTTCTATTCTCGCGCGAAACTCTCCATCAAAAGTTTTTCTGCGGGTCGCGTCATAAACGGCCACATAATCGCGAATTTTGAGAAAAACAGCGCGCGTCATTGACGATACATTTAATAGATCCCGCGATGTTTCAAACTTTCTTTGACGACGATATTCAATAATAGCTTTCGCTAGAAGTGGCGATAGATTGGGAATTTTTTCAAAAGCCTCAATGTCAGCCGTGTTCAAGTCAATAGGATTGCGGCGCAATTCCTCCCACTCTTCAGCAACGCTCGTCGGAATTGTCTCTTGAAAATTTTCGAAATAGTTATTCTCGGAATCCGAACGTTCCGTAGAATCAGGAATTTCCTGGGCAGATAACAATTTACACAGAATGGAAAGTGAAACAATAACCCTCAATGCCATCGCAGGTCAGCGTTTGCGATAGAGCGAGGTCAACTCGCGAGAATTTTTTCGGCCGATATGAAACGACGTTCCAAAAACATGCGTCACGCCCAGATCGGGCGTCGTGTAAAAACCATAGTCCAATTCTCCCACTCCAAAATCCCACCCGATGCCGGAAGAAAAGTGTGAAGGTTCGGCGGACAGTCCCAACCGAGCGGAAAATTTCTCGAACAATTTGTACTGCAGTCCAAATCGAATATCCATAGGAAAATTAATGTCTTTATAGATGTCGGCATTTACGGTCCATTCCTCAGCTAGACGATAACTGAGCCCCGCAGAAAACGTTTGTGGCAACGGATCGCCTGCAATCTTCGGATTATTAATGTTACGAGAAGAAAAGCCAAAGGTCAGGGATTTATGCGGGCTGAATAGTAATCCCACGTCCGCGCCTACGGTAGCTTGTGAGCCCCCGGTTTTGATAGAAAGATGATAGTAATTGATGGCGACACCATACGCTAGTTTCTTGTCGTACGTTCCGGAAAAGGAAGTGCCCAACGTCATTTCGCGATATAGATCAAAGCCAAAAGATTCTAAGCGCATGCCGAAGTTACCAAAATCATTCGGATACAAAAAATTGAAGGTGACCGATTGTAAGTCGGCCAAATCAAATGGTCTTGAGAAAAAAGTCTCACCGTAGGGATGATTGTAATACCACAATCCGGCAGGATTATGGTAAAATGCGTCGGACCCGGAAGCCATGCCAGTCCACGCCCCGCCCATAGCAAGACTTCGTGCTCCTTTTTTCGTATCAAAGGAAGCGAATAAAGAAGTCGTCATCACGAGAAGGATGACCGCAATTATTCGTGAGGTCTTTTTCATTTATTTAGTTTAAAAAGATTTGTCAGGAGAAGCAAGAATGCGTTGCAGAAATAATGCCACCGATTGAGTTTTGACTTCTTGCGCCTACGGAAAAAGTCTTTCTATATTTCGTATCATTCGACTATTATTACTTATGGCTTCCAAAAAAAATCAGAACGTTCAAGTTGGTAAACGCAAATTTGAATTATCTAATCTGGACAAGGTCCTATATCCGGAGGATGGTGTATTAAAAGCGGAGGTCATTGAATATTATTTGAAGCTCGCCCCTACCATATTGGCGCACGCCAAGGGCCGGGCGCTTTCCCTCGTTCGTTTTCCGGACGGAATCGGCGGGGAAATGTTTTTCCAAAAAAACAAACCGGAATGGGCACCTTCGTGGTTGGAATCGGTACGATTGGGCAACGACGACAAAGAAGAAAAAGACAAAAAAGACTATGTCGTAGCCATGGAAGAAGCTTCTCTGGTTTGGCTTGCCAATCTTGCCTGCCTTGAGATGCATCAAATGCATGGGCGCGCACCGCATTACGATAAGCCGGATTATCTGGTTATCGATCTCGATCCGCCTGAAGGATTTCCTTTTTCGGAGGTCGTTGAACTAGCTTTCTTATTGCGTCAGCATCTGGAGTCTTTTGGATACAATGCCTTTGTCAAAACAACCGGAAGAAAAGGGCTTCATGTCATAACGCCGATCGAGCCCAAATTTTCCTTTGATCAGGTATTTGAGGCTGCCAAGGCTATCGCGCAGCCTTTTGTTGATCGATACGCAACGCGAACGACGCTCCATATTACAAAGGAACACCGTAAAGGGAGAGTCCTGATTGACATCTATCGTATTCGTCGCGGGCAAACGATCGTGGCCGCGTATTCGCTTCGAGGTCTTGAGGGTGCTACGGTCTCGACGCCACTCACCTGGGACGAATTGCAGACAACAAAAGGTTCAAAGGATTGGAATATTTATACCGTGCCGGAAAAAATTCTGAAAACCGGTGACCCATGGGAAACAATGAGTGCGTATTCGGTCGCGATTCATACCGAACGCCCTAAGCAAATTGCCGTAAAAACAGATCTAGGTTCATCCGAACATCATAAAACGCCGGAGCAACTCGAATCGTATGCCAAGAAGCGGAGTTTTGATAAAACAACGGAACCCTCTCCGGAAATCGCGATTGGCCAGGGCCAGGCCTTTGTCATTCACCGACATCATGCGTCAAGACTTCATTACGATTTGCGACTTGAAAAAAATGGTGTCCTCATGTCGTTTGCGGTTCCCAAAGGATTACCGCCGCGACCCGGAGTCAAAAGGCTTGCGGTCCAAACCGAAGATCATCCACTGGAGTATATTAACTTCAGCGGTGAAATTCCAAAAGGCGAGTACGGTGGCGGGCAAATGTGGATTTTTGCGCAAGGAAAATATCAGATCACAAAAGAGAAAAAAAATGGATTTTATTTTCGACTTTCGAGCCGCGAACTCAATGGAGAATATCGCATCCATCTCATGAAAGAAAAGCAGTGGCTTCTTGAGCGCGTGGATACACCTCAATTCGATTGGCCGCAGACACGCATCGAGCCGATGCTCTCGGACTCACGAAAGGACGTTCCCGAATCGGATGATTTTCTGTACGAAGTCAAGTGGGACGGCATACGTGCTATCATCCTGATGGATGAAGGCGGTATCGTAAAGATCTATTCGCGCAACGGGATGGATATCACGGCGCAATTTCCGGAACTTCAGGACGCGGAAAAATCATTTCGAACGTCGTGTAGCGTTTTTGACGGTGAAATCGTCTGTCTCGATTCATCGGGAAGACCTATCTTTAAAGACGTTATTCACCGTATGCAGCAAAAAACAGAAGGCGCGATCCTCCGCGCGAAAGCCAAGAGTTCCGCAATCTGTTATTTATTCGATTTGCTTTATTTGGACGGCCGGCCGGTCACGCAGGAACCACTCTTCCGCCGGCGAGCCTGGCTTGAAGACGTCGTAAAAAAAGACTCGTCCTATCGCGTGAGTGCCACGGTCACGGAAGGGAAAGCGCTTTTTGACGCCGCGCGCACGCATGGGCTCGAAGGAATTATGGCCAAACGACGAGACAGTGTGTACACACCCGGGAAACGATCGGATCATTGGCTAAAAATAAAAACGCGTCAAACTATGGACGTCACCATACTTGGATTCACCAAAGGAAAAGGAGAACGTGAATCTACATTCGGCGCGCTTCACATCGGCGTGTTTGAGAAAAACCGCTGGCGTTATCTGGGAAAAGTTGGAACCGGTTTTGACGACAGAATGATGAAAGATATTTTTTCAGAATTGAAATCGCTAAAGACAATAAAACGACCGATCGAGGAAAAACCGATTGACGATGCCGTTACGGCCTGGGTCGAGGCCAAATATTTTTGCGAAGTGCAATTCGCTTCTTTTACAAAAGATGGCGCGCTGCGTGAACCCGTATTTTTGAGGATGCGACTCGATAAAACGGTTTGATACTTTTCAAATAAAAACGAAAGGACCTATGAAGTATTTTAAGATTGGGAATTACATTTTGCTTGCGACCTGTATTCTTCATCTCATGGGTCATTTTAGCGAAAACACTCCGTCAAATGACACCGAAAGACAGATGATGGAATTGGTCAATACGTATACGATGGACTTGGGCGGCGGAATTCATCGTACCATGATGGATTTGTTCAAAGGTTTTAGCCTTTTTTATTCACTTTTTTTAATGACGCTTTTCCTCTTTAATTACCGTGTAATGGTATTCTTCGGAGATCAGCGAGATTTCATGAAAAAATGGGCGGTGTCCGTATTTTCAGTTTTAATCGTTGGGACCGCTTTGTCTTTTGTCTATTTCTTTTGGCCGCCGATCATATTTATTCTTCTGGCCACTCTCTTCACAGGTATTTCTATCTCAAAAATATAGTTTACTCAAACCGCAGCGATTCGACCGGATCAAGCTTCGATGCTTTCGATGCCGGCCACATACCGAAACCAATTCCAATAGCGGTGCAGAATATTAGCCCGATAAATGCCCACATCCAGGGTATCGTAATAGTGACATCCATCAAGACGCTGACGATATTACCCATGGCCACGCCTATGAATATGCCAATCGCACCCCCAATCTCGCAGAGTACGACTGCTTCGACAAGAAACTGATATAAAATATCTTTGCGCTTCGCGCCGATCGCTTTTCTAATGCCGATTTCCTTAGTGCGCTCCGTGACGGAAACGAGCATGATATTCATGATGCCAATTCCGGCTACCACGAGCGCAATGCCTCCCATTAAGATCGCAACGAGGCGAATAATGACGGTCATTTCTCCAAACGCGCGCTTCATGGTGTCGTTAGAAAACATGTCAAAATCATCTTCATCCAGCGGTTTCACGCCGCGAATCGTACGCAAGACACCGCGAGTTTCTTCCATGAGATCTTCTACGACTACACCCTTGCGCGCTTTGACCGTGATATTGGTAGAACGAGGAAATCCCTGTTTGTCTTTCAAACCGTATTGTTGAATGAAGGCAGAAATTGGAATACACGCCGAATTATCGCCCGAGCCGGAGGCGCTTGCTCCCATTTCTTCATAGACGCCAATGACCGTATATTTTTGACCGTCGATGCGAATTTCCTGATCCAAGGGATCTTTAAAAGGAAATAGTTTATTGACCACGGTTACGCCGATGACAATTACATGACGTCCTATTTTCACATCTTCTTCGGAAATAAATCTTCCATATCCCACCAGCTGGTTATTATTTATTTGAAACTCCGGCGTACCGCCCGCAAAACTAACGTTCGGATTGGTCTTATACTCTTCATGCTGTAAGACACTGCCCTGCTCCCAGAGCTCTGCTCCAACGAGTTCAGCGCCCTTTAGCTTCTCACGGAGAACATTGGCCTGTTCTACCGTCAGAGGTTTCCGTTTTTGAATCTTGCGCCAGTTCTGACCGGGGCCTCCGATGGCAGGCCACTTTTGTACCTGGAATGTACCGGAACCCAGTTGGCTGATATCCGCTTCAATTTTAGCTTTAATCACTTCGATCCCGGTCATCACGGCGATAATAGACGCGACGCCAGCCACAATGCCCACCAGTGTTAGAAACGAGCGTAATTTATTGGAAACGACAGACGTCAGAGCCATTTTTACATTTTCGCCGAGATCGTATTTCATAACCGTACCTTTGGAAATTTGTTATTCGTAACGCAGTGCATCAATCGGATCAAGACGCGAGGCTTTCAATGCGGGCAATAAGCCGGAAATAATGCCGGTGGTGATCGCCATGAGAATCGCTATTATTATGATGCCTATCGAGAGAGATGCGGTGAAAAAGATATTGATCACGAGCGAAAGCAGATAGGAAATGACCAGAGCTATCACACAGCCAATCAGGCAGATCATTGCGGCTTCGAACAAAAATTGCGTCAAGATCGAACGCCGCTTTGCGCCAATGGCCTTCCGAATACCGATCTCCTTTGTACGTTCAGTGACCGAGACGAACATGATATTCATCACACCAATACCGCCAACAAAAAGGGAAATACCGGTGATCATCACCCCAATCAGGCCAACCACGCCCATGATTCCGTCATAAAATTTTGTAAACGTATCTTGCCTATTGATCGAAAAATTGTCTTCGCGCGATGGGGGCATTTTTCGGATCTTGCGCATTGCACCGATAATTTCTTCCTGAAGATCATCCATCTTTTCAACGCCGTCTACTTTGACTGCCAATCCGAGTCCGCGTGAACGGCCGAAGCTCTTGAGAAACGTAGTGATGGGAATAGCAACCTGATTATCCAAATTGGGTCCGCCGAGACCACCTAAGAATTTCCCCTGACGCTCCAAAACGCCAACGATTTTGAAATTAAATCCGGAAATATGAATACGCTTGCCGATAGGATCCGCCGTCGGGAATAATTGCTTTTGCACTTCCGCACCGATAACACAAACGTACTTGGCATTCTGCACGTCCAAAGGACCTATGAACCGACCAAATTCCGGAAGCGAAGACGAGGTCATCGTTTCTTTCTCCGTCGTGCCCTTTATGAATATGTCATCGAGCGATTTGGATTCGTACTTTACCGACCTCGTTGTGCCAACGGTCGGATTGACCGCAATCACTTTTTCCGAAAGCGCCTTTTCTAATTTGAAATTTTCTTCAAGCGTAATTTGCGGACGATTGCGATATTTCCACCAATCGTCCATTTGAATCCACGGCTGTTTCGAAACATATAAAACATCCGTGCCCAGCATTGATAATTGAGATTGAAACGAATTGCGCATGCCGACCATTACCGTCATCGTAGTAGAAACGGCGGTAATCCCGATGACAATACCAAGGGTTGTTAATATCCCGCGCGCTTTATTGGCACGAATCGCCTGAATGGCGATTTTGAAAGCTTCATACGTTTCGTATAGAAAGCGTTTCATGCGTCCACCAGAACTTTCTTGAATACTTTACGGCCTTCTATTTTTTCGTCGGTCTCCACGACGCCATCGCGCAAACGTATGACCCGTCGTGCATGGGAGGCAATGTCTTCTTCGTGCGTGACAACGATAATCGTATTGCCGGCGCGGTAAAGATCCTCAAAAACATTCATGATTTCTTCGCCGGTCTTAGAGTCCAGATTTCCCGTCGGTTCATCCGCTAAAATTATAGAAGGATTATTTACTAGAGCTCTGGCAATTGCTACACGTTGGCGTTGACCGCCGGACAGTTCATTGGGTTTGTGTTTGGCACGTGCACCCAGTCCGACTTTTTCAATCGCCTCCATCGTCATCTTCTTTCGTGTGGCGATATCCCGTCCTGCATAGATCATGGGCAATTCAACATTGTGAAAAACATTGGAACGCGGAATCAGGTTAAAATTCTGAAAAACGAATCCAATTTTTTTGTTACGAATTTCGGCCAATTCATCGTCGTTCATTTTGGCAACGTCCTGATCTTCAAAATAGTATTCCCCGCTGGTCGGCGTATCCAGGCATCCCAGCATATTCATCATCGTGGATTTTCCGGAACCCGAAGGACCCATCAGCGCGATATATTCATTTTTTTCAATCTGAAGCGAGAGTCCGCGCAGCGCGTGAACTACTTCATCCCCGATCTGATATCTCCGCGTAATATTTTTAATGTCAATTAGCATACTTTTTCCTTCACGATAATTAAAATCAACAACCCGTTAACGTCCGCCTTCTTCCTTATCGTCTTTCTTCGGTTTCTTCTCGTTGTCTACTTTAACCTTCGAACCGTTTTCTAGCATTTTGCTGATCGCCCGATAATTGCCATTAACCACTTCGTCACCTTCGCGCAAACCTTCCAGAATTTCAATGTGAGATTCACTCTGAATTCCTGTCTTCACGGCGCGGGCAACTGCAATTCCATCCTCGATAACAAATACAATTTCCACAACTCCGTCTTTATTTGCCTTGAACGGATTATTCGTATCTCCGGCCACAGCTAAACCGTCTTCCGCATCTTTCTTTTTTATCAAACGATCGGGCTCACGAACTGTCACGCATTGAATGGGGACATTCAATACGGCTTTCTTCACATCGGTCGTAATATCGGATGTCGTCGACATTCCCGGACGAAGCGTGATAGGCGTTTCATCCAAAGCAATTTTCACCTCGAATTCTGTTTTTTCTTCTTGCGTTCCGGTCCCCTTAACCGTGGCGCTATTCGCAATTTCGGTTACACGGCCATGCAATTTTGATTCCGTCAAGGCGTCTACTTCGATGGTCGCCGTATCCCCGATATTCACCGCCACCACATCGTTTTCGTCGATATTGATACGGGCTTCCATATCCGATAAATTTGCGACGACCATAATAATATCCTGAGAAAATTGCGACCCCAGCGCAATCTCACCCAGTTTCTTATTGAGCTTGCTGATGGTGCCGTCAATGGGGGCGTAAATTTGTGTTTTATGTAAATTATCCATCGCCTGAGTCATTTGCGCTTCCGAAGCCAGGACCTGACTTTGCGCGGATTCCACCGACGCTTTTGACGTATTCAGGTTAGCCGTAGCGGCCTGAACTTCCGATTCCGATGCCAATTGCTTATCGAATAACCCTTTCACACGATCGTAATCTTGTTTCGCTTTGTCATAACTGGCCTGGGCACTTGACACCGAAGATTTCGAACGGAGCAGATCGGCTTTATTTTGATTAACGTTTGCTTCATAAAATGTACGGTCAAGCGAAACCAGTAATTGCCCGCGTTTCACTTTATCGCCTTCTTTGACGGTTAATTCCAGAATTTTAGCGCTCACATTTGAGCTTATTTTTACATCGTTGACAGGTTGTATCTTGCCCGAAGCGCTGACGGTTTTTACAATATCACCGCGTTTGACTTTTTCGGTTTGCACTTCAATAGGTTTTTCCTTTGGGCGTCCCAATACCATCACCGCCGCCACGACGACAACCAAACCAATCACAACGCCGATGATTATTTTCTTCTTTTTAGACATGAGGGGCTCCTTTTCAATGAAAATACAAAATTATTTTACGTTCAGAGTTCCAACCGCGAGGTTATACTGTTCGCGGGCATAGAGAAAATCATACGTAGACTGTATGTAATTCGCTTCGGCCGAAGCGTAGCTTGCATTTCCAACGATCTGATCCAAAATGGTTCCGGCGCCAAGATTGTATCGCTCAGTCGCAAGGCGCAAATCTTCTTTCGCGGCTTTTACGTTTTCGGCGGACAATTTCATGTTATCAAATGCCGTTTGCATGTTCAGCATTGAAATTTTTACATCCAGAGCCACACGGCGCCTTGTATTTTCCAGATTGCTTTTTGAGGTCTGGTAAGACTGATCGGTCTGTATGACCCGTGCCTGCGTTTCGAAGCCGCTGAAAATAGGCACCGACACGCTGACACCAAAATTCATCTTATCCTTATTACTATACTTATCGAAATTCAAATTCTGATCAGCCCAGTTGTATCCGGCAAACGCACTCACCGTTGGAAAAAAACCGCTTCGAGCAATACTGATTCCGCGGCGCGCACTTTCGACCCGCTTGACGGAAGCAAGGTAATCGCGTCGATTGGCGTACGCTTTCTCCATCGCCTGATCAAATGGCATATCCTGCAAATTGACGGTCAAATTTTCTGCGCTGACGTCCTTGAGTTCAAGATCCGCATTTACGTCAATTCCGATCAGGCTTGAGAGCGTGGCCTTTGACGTATTGAGGTTATTCTTGGCCCGGCTGACAGCAAGTTTGTCGGAACCGACCTGAACCCGTTGTTTGTATACATCGGATAAGATTTGGGCGCCGAGCTTATTACGCTCTTCCAAACGCTTTAGTTGTTCCTCGCTGCGCTTCAAATTTTCATCGCCAATTCGAAGCAATTGTTGATTTTTTAATACATTAAAATAAGCCTGATCGACTTGCAGCGTCACATCCTGACGCACCCTTTCAAGATCGTATTGCGCAGACGTCTCCTCAATACGCACTTGCGCTATTTCATCAAAACGACGTGTACCGTCAAAAATCAAATAATTGGCATTGAGTCCATACGAGTAGGAGTTGAACGAACTCGATCCCGAAGGCACACCGGACACTTTGTTTAGAACCGTTTTGCTGGCGTTGGCGGTGGCGTCCAACGTGGGCAATTGGCGGCCGATAGTCTTTGGCAAAACATTCGCTGACGCCGTATTGTACGCGTTTTGCGAAGCTACAACCTGCACATTGCTTTTCATGGCAATGGCAATTGCGTCTTCCATCGTGAGGGTTGTTTTTTGTTGTGCCTGAAGTGTCAGACCTGTCAAAATCAAAGTCATTAGAAGTGGGCTCAAGAATCTCATAGTGTCTCTCCGTAGTTTATTTTCTACCCCTTCGGGGCCTCGTCCTTCGCGTCTTGTTATTCGTAGGGAATGAAATTTTGTTTCGTTTTTTAACTTATGTCTTGCGCCAATTTAATTTTTTTTCATCCAAAAGCACCCAAAAAATTAGCCCGATTCCGTCGGTTCGTCTGCCTAGTAGACCAACGAACGCGAAAAAAGTTGCGAATCCTTACCCGGCCCTATAGCTTAAGATTTGGAAGCGGATTCTACGTTTCACTCGCTTTTCTATTTGATAAAAATTGCTGAATTGCCTATCCTTTCTGCGCCCGAAAACGAAGAATTTCAATTAATATTTTTTGTCATACTAAAACAAGCCATGGAAGAACAGAAATTCAGCGAAAAAGAATTGGCCGAGATCGAAAAATTCGGTCCTAACGGTTGGTTCGTCGAAGAGCTCCTGACGAACTATAAGAATAATTCTTCTGCCCTTGGTGACACGTGGTTGGATTATTTTGATGAGATTCAAGGGAAGTTAACGAGCCGCAAAAGCAACCCGATATCGACTCCTTCGACGGCGGCTCCGCTGTCCAATTTACCAATGCCTAAGCTACTCCCGGGTGAAGAGGCGATACCCCTCAAAGGTGTGGGGGCAAAAATCGTGGAAAACATGACGTACAGCTTGTCCATGCCCCTGGCAACATCTTTTCGCACGATCCCGGTCAAGCTCTTAGAAGAAAACCGAACAATAATTAATCAATATCTAAAGAAACTCAATCGCGGTAAAGTAAGTTATACGCACCTCATCGGATGGGCACTGATCAAGGCGCTCAAGGCCATGCCAGCGATGAACAACTCGTTTGGAATTCTTGACAACGAACCGCATGTCGTCAAGAAATCAGAAATTCATCTTGGGCTTGCTATCGATCTTGAAAAAAAAGACGGGTCGCGCGCGCTGCTGGTGCCCAATATCAAAAGAGCCAATCGGATGAGTTTTGCGGAATATTTTGCTGCCTACGATGACTTGATTCGCCGCGCACGGAATAACAAGATCGAGCCGATGGACTTTATGGGAACAACCCTGACTTTAACCAATCCGGGAACGGTCGGTACGGTCGCGTCCAACCCGAGGCTCATGCCTGGCCAGGGAGCCATCATTGCCACGGGTTCCATTGACTTTCCGGCGCAATACCATGGTATGTCGGATAACAATCTCTCGGCGATGGGCATTAGCAAAGTCATGCAAATCACGAGCACCTACGATCATCGCATTATTCAAGGTGCGGAATCCGGCCTGTTTCTGAAAAAAATTCATGAACTCCTGCTGGGAGAAGAAAATTTTTATACGGAAATCTTTGACTCGTTGCACCTGCCCATCAAGCCCGCGCTTTGGAAAGTGGATAATTATCCGCAAGCCAATGGTCACGCGAGAGATTTCGACCTGATCCAAAAGCAGGCTCGTGTTTTGGAACTGATTAATATGTTCCGTGTGCGCGGACATTTGCTGGCCAATCTCGATCCGCTAACACCTCAAATTCACTACCATCCGGAATTGGATTCGGCGACGTACGGTTTCACGTTGTGGGATTATGATCGGGAATTCATTACCGGTGGACTTGGTGGGCATCAAACGGCAACGCTCAAGGAAATCCTCGAAACACTTCATCAAACGTATTGCAACAAGATCGGCGTAGAGTTTCGCCATATGCAAAGCCCTGAAGAAAAGGCATGGCTTCAGGAGAAGATGGAATCCACAAGAAACAGCGCGGATTTTGATCTGGAACAAAAAAAACAAATCCTCCGAAAACTTATTCAGGCCGAAAGCCTTGAGCGATTTCTCGGAACTAAGTTCGTGGGCTCCAAACGTTTCTCCCTGGAGGGGTCGGAAATAACAATCCCAATTTTAGATTTTCTACTTCAATTATCGTCGGAACATGAAGTCAAAGAGATCGTGCTTGGCATGGCGCATCGCGGACGGCTAAATGTTCTTGCCAATATTATTGGAAAGTCTTACCAGAAGATATTTTCAGAATTTGAAGGCCATGCCGATCCCCATTCCGCACAGGGTTCCGGCGATGTGAAGTACCATCTGGGTGCAACCGGCTACTATCCAACGCGGAACGGAAATTCCGTTAAAATAAGTGTCGCTCCCAATCCAAGTCATTTGGAATGGGTGAATCCGGTCGTCGAAGGTATTGTGCGCGCAAAGCAGGCCCGCATGCCCGGCGAAAGAAATAAATCGGTTCTCGCCGTTCAGATTCATGGTGATGCAGCCTTTGCCGGTCAAGGTGTCGTCGCAGAAACGCTCAATCTTTCCCAGCTTCAGGGCTATCGTACACGCGGTACGGTGCACGTCATTATCAATAATCAAATTGGCTTTACGACGACTCCGGAAATGGCACGTTCGTCCACCTACTCCTCCGACGTAGCACGGATGGTGCAGGCACCCATTTTTCATGTCAATGGAGACGATCCCGAAGCCTCACTGTGGGTGACACAATTGGCATTCGAATACCGTCAAAAATTTGAAAAAGATGCGGTCATCGATGTTTATGGCTACCGGCGTCATGGTCATAATGAGGGTGATGAACCCGGTTATACGCAGCCACTGATGTACAAAATCATCAAAAGTCACCCTTCGGTCAAAGCGATCTATGCGGAGCAACTTGCAAAAGAAAAACTCTTGACGGCGGATGAAATCAAATTGATCGAATCGGAAATTCACGAAAAAATGGAAGCATCGCTGGATGCTGCAAAACAAAAATCACTGCCCTTTGTGTCGGATGCACCGCTCGCCATTTCTGAAGAAGACCTCTCCAATATCCTTCCGACACTTGAAACAAAAATATCGGAAGACATGTTGAATCAAGTGGTGGAAGGCATTACGAGGATTCCGACCGACTTCCATCTGCATCCGAAGCTGCAGTCTTTCATTTCCGGTCGGAGAAAATTTTCGGAAGAAGGCGGACTTGCGGATTGGGCTCTTGGTGAAGCGCTGGCTTTTGGCAGCCTACTCCTAGAGGGCACCAATATTCGCTTCTCCGGCGAGGACATTTCGCGTGGCACGTTTAGCCATCGCCATTTGGTCTTGACCGATATGAATAATGATCAGGATTACATACCCATCAATTTTATTTCCGAGAAGCAGGCGAAAATAGAAGCGGTGAATAGCCTTCTTTCCGAAGCCGCCGTGCTTGGATTTGAATGGGGTTATAGTATCGCCGATCCATTGAAATTGATCTTGTGGGAAGCGCAATTCGGTGATTTTTCAAATGTCGCCCAGCCAATCATTGATAATTTTATTTCAAGCTCCAAATCAAAATGGCAATTGCCCAGTTCGATGGTGATGCTTCTTCCGCATGGCTACGAAGGACAAGGTCCCGAACATTCCAGTGCGCGTATGGAACGCTATTTGCAACTCTGTGCGGAAGACAATTTGATCGTGTGCAATCTCACGACACCCGCTCAATATTTCCATGCTTTACGACGCCAGATCAAGGCCATGACGCAAAAACCTCTTGTCATCATGACGCCCAAAAGCCTTTTGCGATCGCCGGACGCACGCTCGTCGCGCCATGACTTCACTAATGGTATTTTTAATGAAGTTTTGGACGATACACCGCAAAACCGCACGGATATTAAGCGCGTGGTCCTGTGTTCCGGAAAAGTATATTATGATCTTTTGAAATTTCGTACGCAGAATAAACGAACCGACACCGCGATCGTTCGTGTCGAACAGCTTTATCCGTACCCGACAGACCAGATCCGCGACCTGCTGATTCATTATCGACATGCACAGACCGTCGTTTGGTGTCAGGAAGAACCTAAAAATATGGGGTCATGGCAGTTTCTGTTTGAGCGTTTACTCGGCGACATTAGACCCGATCAAAAACTCTTTTATGCAGGTCGCCTTGCCAGTGCAAGCCCGGCCGTCGGATCACTAAACAAACACCAGCGAGAACAAGAAGACTTGATAACGCAAGCGTTTGTCATAAAATAGACCCCGTGACGCCATCCCTACAAACGATCTTTGAGAATCAGAAACGATTCACTGAGTCAAAGCGACCTTCCATCAAGTCAAGGGTGGCCAAACTCAAATCCTTGCGAAAATGGATTTTCTCCAATCGACAAAAAATCGGCGACTCCATCTTCCATGATTTCAGAAAGCCCCACGCGGAAACGGATTTGACGGAAATCAAAACGTTGATCTCCGAAATTGATGAGGCCATGAGGCATTTACCGACATGGTCGTGCTCCAAATCCGTATCGTCACCGCTGATGCTCCTCGGACTGAGGGCTCGCATTACTTATCAGCCTAAAGGTGTGTGTCTTATCATCGCACCGTGGAATTTTCCATTTCTGCTCGCCATTGGCCCTTTGATTTCCGCTATCGCTGCGGGCAATGTGGTTATTATAAAACCATCCGAAATGACGCCTCACACTTCTGAACTTATCGTTTCACTCGTGACGGAACTCTTCAATAAAGAAGAAGTCGCCGTCGTTGAAGGTGATTACAAAATTGCAGAAGAATTGCTGACACTTCCTTTTGATCATGTATTTTTTACGGGGAGCCCGGCCAATGGTCAGAAAGTCATGCGGGCCGCGGCTGAACATTTATCCTCGATAACGCTCGAATTGGGCGGAAAAAATGCCGCCATTGTGGATGAAACGGCAGACCTTAAGGACGCCGCCGAGAAAATTGTATGGGGCAAATTTTTAAATGGCGGTCAATCGTGCTTGTCGATCAATTATCTTTATGTGCATGCTTCCCGGTTTGATGAACTCCTCAATCATATCAAAATAATACTAACTTCTGTCTATCCGCCATCCAACTCCGAGATGGCCTGCATCGTCAACGGGGCGCATTTCGGACGTCTGAATAAAGCCATAACCGATGCGGTTTCAAAAGGTGCTACGATTTTTTCCGGCGGTACGACGAATATTGATACGCGATATATTGAGCCAACTATCCTAACGAATGTGACTTTAGATTCCATAGTTATGCAGGAAGACATTTTTGGACCGGTAATGCCTATTTTGAAGTACGAGCAGATTGAAGAAGTCATCACATACATAAATAGGAATTCAAAGCCGCTGGCGCTGTATGTATTTACACGGAACAATAAATTTGCGGAACGGGTATTTTCGGAAACTTCGTCAGGTTCGTTTGCAATTAATGAAACCACCATTCAATTTGTTCATCCGAAGCTTCCGTTTGGCGGCAACCGCGCCAGTGGTCTTGGGCGTGCGCATGGCCATGCGGGTTTTTTAGCATTTTCTGACGAACGGCCGGTTGTCCGGCAACGGAGGGGATTGACGACCATAAAACTTGTCTATCCTCCGTATACCAATTTTGTCAAGCGATTGATTGATTTCATGATACGGTGGTTGTAGCTATCCTCCATTTATCCAGCGGCCGATAAGACCGGCAGAGAATCTCCATTCTCCTATCATGAGAAAATGAACAAACGGCTTGACAATACTGCGAAATCGAGTTAGATATTATTAATCTATCTAATGTTAGCCGAAAGGAGATTTTATGAAAATTTGTATATTGATTCTCATGACGACGTTTCTCATCTCGTGCAGTTCTTCCCAATCCCTAACGGGCGGAAAAACAGAACACTACCATTTCAATCAATTTGGTTTTTCCAAAACAATTGACGTCAAGCAACTAACCTTGACAGAAGCCGAATTATTGGAAGGATATCAATTCGAGAACGAAGCCTTGGCTCGTCCTGACGCAATGTATGTTCTTGCGTTCTATGAAGGCATTACAGCCTATGCATCCCAATTTGGCCGAGTGACTGAAAAATCGTATCAATCGGTACGAGGCCCCGACGGAGATATGGGAATGATTATGTACATGACGTTTGACAGAACTTTTGACGCCGCATCCTATAGTCATGTAAAAAATATTTTGTGGCGCAATGGAAAAACGCCGTCCTCTTACGATTCACCGGAATTTTGTGTAAGCGCCAATACTCTTGTGGTGTGGTGTTTACCTATGCAGAGCCGCATCAAGCAAGTATCGCAGAAAAAACTCTATTCAATTTTTAGTCAGACGAACTTAACCAGCAGCAGGTAATATCACGTCTACGCGCAAAGGCAACACTATTTATCCATTTCCGCTCCAATTTCTGTAAACGCTCGCCATCCACCGGCAACTGAATAGACATTCGTATAACCCATTTTTTGCAGATTATCGGCTGAAAGTGCGGAACGAAATCCGCCGCCGCAATAAAGATAAAGCGTTTGATTCTTATCCGGATGGTTTTTTTCGACATCCCTTTCAATAATTCCTTTACTCAGGTGTTCCGCCCCTTTGACGTGGCCGGCAGCAAATTCGCTCTCTTCACGAACGTCAATGAGCCCGATTGCGGAGTTTTCTTTTACATTCTTCAGACAGTCGGTCACGCTAATCTCTTTTACTTTGCTTTTTGCTTCACCAACAATTTTTAGAAATCCGGCAGAATGATTCATAATACTCCTTTATTTAACGCTCTCATGATTAGTCCATAACGTAAACCGTAATTACTCACCACGATGCTC
>JANNSF010000019.1:0-2374 GCA_031402315.1 bacterium
CAGTGCGTTTGCATGGATGGCCGCCGGAATTTTGAGTTTGATCGGGCTTATTCCTTTTGTCGGGCCGATACTGGTTACCATTTTAAGTTCCTCCATCTTGTGGCTAATCAATGCTTTGGGGTATTTTGTTTCGATTGTGGCGATTCGTTCCGGGCATGTAAAAACGGTGCTAAATTATCGATTGCTGGTAATAGTATTTCTATTTGGTTTGGTTGTAGGATATGTGATCGCTCGCATTTTGCACTAAGGAAAATTTATTTGGTTTTGATTCGGTGAATTCTTATCATTCTCGGCTAAAATAAAGATCAATCAACGCGACCATAAAATAGTTCGGAGGTTTTTCAGGATATGAGTAAGTCGGTAGATGAATTATTAGCAGATCTAAGAAGTAATAAACTCGAAATTAAAGAAGAGGCCGCGTTTGAACTGGGCGGTTACGATGAACCTCGTGTAGTAAAAGCCCTACTAGAGACGCTAAAGTCGGACGAAGAGGAAGTAGGCGTGAGAGCCGCTGTCGCCGAATCGTTGGGTCGTTTGGGAAAAATCGAAGCATTTGACGTTTTGATGCAGGGTATCAAGTCCCATGAATATATGGTTCGTAGTGCTTCGGCTTACGCTCTTGGAAAACTCGGCGATAAGCGTGCGGCGGATGAATTGTTTTTCCTCTTAAAAGATTCGGACCATAGCGTCGTGAGTAGCGCAGCTCACGCTTTGGCCAAAATGCATGATCGTCGGGCCGTATTACCGCTCGTTCATATTGTGGAGACCAAGCGTCCACGACAACAGGTTGCGGCGGTGCGAGTTCTGGGAGACCTAAGAGATCCATTGGCGGTCGCGCCTTTGGTCAAGCTTTATAAGAAAATCAGCGATCCCGATTTAAAACACGCTATTATTCGCGCGTTGGACGATATCAGCGCTCCCGGTTGCGAAGAAGTTTTAATGGAGGCCTTGGCGGATAAGGTATCTTTTGTTCGTCGTTACGCGGCAGACGCTCTCGGTAATCTGAAATACACGGCTGCAAAATCGAAATTGTCAGAGCTTGCCGAGTCCGATGAAGATGCCGATGTAAGATCGGTTGCGATGGCCGCGGCCGCAAAATTGTAAAATGTGAAATAAATGTAATCAAGCCGTCATGCCATTGGTATGACGGCTTTTTTATTGAAAACCAATGAACGTAACACGCCCTGACGAATGATGATAAATTGGAAAAAATTATTTTTGCCGGCTGTAGGCGTCTTGACACTTGGCCTCGCACCGTACTTTCCGGAGCCGCACATTTGGAAACAAATTTTGAATATCGCTCGAGGACAATTTGCGGATCCAATGGATTGGTTCGACTTAGTCCTTCACGGATTTCCCTGGGGATGGTTGTTCGTAGTATTCTATTTGGAATTTCGTAAAAACTCAGATAAGGAGGGATAGATGAAACTCGATGCTCTTTTTTTTGGCGCGCATCCCGACGACGTCGAATTATCCTGTGGAGGAACGGTAGCGAAACTCGTGAAACTTGGTTATAAGGTTGGTATTTGCGATATCACTCGTGGAGAAGCCGGAACACGAGGGAATGCGGAAATTCGCAATAAAGAAGCGGACGAGGCGGGCAAAATTCTTGGTATTGAGGTACGCTCGAATCTGGATTTGCCGGACACACTGTTTCAAAACGATCGTGCTTCACAAATCGAAGTTATCCGAATAATACGCAAATATCAGCCGGAATTTGTTTTTGCACCGTACTGGAATGACCGTCATCCCGATCACATTCGCGCCAGCGAACTTGTCCGCGATGCGTCTTTTTATGCCGGTTTGGCGAGAATCGAGTCCATAGAGGACGAATTAGCGCAAATCCCGTTTCGTCCAAAGAAAAACATTTATTATCCGACTCGATATGAATTTAACCGGGCCGACGGTCATGTTTTTATCGTTGATATTACAGAAACATTAGAGATCAAAATGAAAGCCATGGCAGCATTTGGTTCACAATTCTATAATCCTAATTATAAATCGAGCGATCCTCAAACGTATTTGAGTTCTCCGGAATTTACCAGCGCCATCATAGAACGGGCGGCACATTTTGGTTCGCGGATCGATGCGAAATACGGAGAGGCATTCTTAACGAAGGAATCGTTGGCGGTACGTGATCCTATTGATTTTTTCAAAGCCGGAGGCGATAGCAATAAATTAGGATTTGCATGAAGTTGGCTTTGTGACCTCCGATTTCTGCTATTCGCTGTCTCCCTAAGCAAAGGTCGCCGCTATTTTTTATCAGGGAATTCCTAATCTAACGATGACAGATTTTTCGGCGAATTTTCTTGACAATCGAAACAAAATCCTATACTTTCGTGCCCTAAATTCGATATGTATGTTGTAGTTTTGT
>JANNSF010000020.1:0-4654 GCA_031402315.1 bacterium
CCCATATCCATGATTTGTTCCGCGAACTGAAAGCCTTTGGCGGTGTTTTTATCCAAAATTATCCGCATCAATTCAAAGTACAGTCCCGTACCTATCAAGCTAAGTGCCTGACGAACGCGGTCGATCTTAACATCGGTTCCGCAAAACGAAATGACCTGATCAAGCAAGGTTAATGCATCCCTCATACCGCCATCGGCAAGTTGGGCCAATGCAAAATAGGATTCTTCGTCCATCGTTATTTTTTCGGCCGAACAAATGGTCTTCATTCGCCCAATAATTTTGTCAATGGGAACCCGTTTAAAATCAAATCTCTGGCAGCGCGACAAGATCGTGGGTAAGATTTTGTGTGGCTCTGTGGTCGCAAATATGAAGATGACTTGCGGCGGCGGTTCCTCCAGAGTCTTGAGGAGCGCATTGAAGGCGTCCTTCGTGATCATGTGGAATTCATCGATGATATAGATTTTATAGCCACCACGAATAGGAAGATACCGAACATTATCACGAATACTGCGAATCTCGTCAATGCCACGATTTGAAGCACCGTCAACCTCAAGCACGTCCAGGCTTCGCCCGCTGGTTATCTCCATGCAGGTTTGACAAACTCCGCAGGGAGCTGGCGTCGGACCGCCCTTTTCGCAATTGAGAGCTTTGGCAAAAATGCGCGCCGAGGTCGTTTTTCCAACGCCGCGCGGACCGGAGAAGATGTACGCGTGCGCAATCCGATTTGATTCAATAGCATTCTTAAGTGTCGTGGTAATATGTTCCTGCCCAATGACATCTTCGAAGGTCATGGGACGATATTTTCGGGCGATTACTAGATACGACATAGATTATTCTTTTTTGGTCGGGCGAAGATAATTGAATTTCGAGTCCTGCACAAATAAAATTCTTTTGGTTGCCTTTATAAAAAAGCCCAAGCGGATACGCACATCCAAAACTTTGCCTACCGTTGCTTCCTTCCGGACCTGGCGGGGTTCAGCGGCCTCAAATTGCGTAAGGCTTGGGTTCTTAAAATCGCAGAATGATACTGAATTCGACTTTGTTAGTCAAACAAATTACTTCGTCGTCATTTCGTAAACACCATCCCAATTTTCAGGTGGTGGAACTTGTTTATACGCTTCGCACCGCTCAAGATAGGTCAGGGAAGGTCCATCGTCCGCCTTTATATGAAGCGCCGCTTTGAAATAGACCAGGGCCTCATCCCAGCGCTGTTGGCGGTAAGCAGCCAAACCTTGATTATAGTTTTCAAGTACTTTTTTCATATTGCTGGAAATACCGGTCGACGTACGTGCAATGACTTCAAAAACCTGAACACCCTTGGCCTTACCTTTTACACGAAGGATGTCAAGTTCACGTGTTATGACGATATCCTTGACCAATGCCTGCGTCCATTCGCTGATCATGATATATGTACCGTACTCTTTATTCGCACCTTCCAGTCGCGATGCCAAATTCACATTGTCACCCATAACGGTATAATCGAATACGCTTTCCGAACCCATGTTACCAAGAACAACTTGTCCGGAATTAATTCCCGCGCGGGCGCGGAGTTCCGGTCGGCCCTCCTTTTTCAATTTGACACGCATTTCGACCAGTTTCTCCTGCATCTCAAGTGCGGCATAACACGCTTTGACGGCATGCTCCTCGTCATGAATTGGCGCGCCAAATTCGGCCATGATCGCGTCACCTTCGTATTTGTCGATAATGCCGTCGTATTTACCAATAATGTCGGTCATCGCGGTGAGATATTCATTGAGTAGATGAACCAACTCCTGCGGCGTCAATTTTTCCGAGATATTTGTAAACCCGGCAACGTCCGAAAATAATATACTTAAAAACCGTAATTCTCCTCCGAGCTTGAGTAGACCCGGATTTTCAATGAGTTGCTCGACTACCTTAACAGGCAAATAACGACCAAAGGCGTTTCGAATCGTGGCTTTTTCTTTGCGTTCACCGAGATACTGGAAAAGTACATTACCCACGTACGTGAAAGCCACCGCCATGATGGGTGTTATGATTTGCATATGTATTCGCTGCGTGACGAAGAGGTAAAACGCCGCCGCGATAATTCCCGCCACAATTAATAAAAATATAGGCAATGCCAGGAGCGGCTTCTGGAGGCGGCTGACCAAAAACAAAACGAAAAAAGACGTCAAGGTTACGATAATGACTCGTATCCAATCGGCTTGCGGTGTGATATACAAATCCTGAGACATGGTGTAAATGGCGTTCGCATGGATCTCGACCCCGGGCATTAGTGTCTCAATACGTTTCCCTTCGATGTTTCGAGATTCACTAATGGGTACGCTGAAAACGTCGTGCAGCTCCTCCATGGTCGCACCGAGAAGCACGATCTTGTCTTTGAAGAAGTCTGATTTCAGAAGGCCTGGCGGGATACCGAGCGCGGAATCTCCTTCGCTGTCAAAGGAATCTAGATCCGCCTCCGGTTTGAGATCAAACTCCACATCATCCACGCAATTGTCAAAGGATTTATAGGGGAATGTCGGGTAGGAGCCCTGGAAATTGATCATGTAGGAATACGTCTTGTACTTTCTTACCGCCTTTGTTCCAAGCATGAAAAAATTATCATTATCCTCAAATTCAACTGAATCCGGAATGTCGTAATACTTGCGCAGAACCTCTACTCCAAACGAGTAGTAAGATTTCTCATTTTCATCGGTTCCAATTTTTTCTTTGAGGAGGTATTGCCGCCAGAATCCGTCGATGTCATTCGTCACGCCGACAAATCCCCAACGCTGCCCTCCGGCAATAAATTTTTCGAGCGGAGAGACCGCAAGGTCATACTGTCCTTGACCCGCCGCAACCTCCGCTTTTACTACCTTGCCGGCGAGAACCACATTTCCGGCTTCCTTGATAGCGGCCGCAAGATCATCGTCTTTATCGGTACCGTTAAAATCGGGCGCATCAAAAACAACGTCTATCCCGACCACCTTGGCGCCGGCCTTTTTCATATTGCGAATAAAATGTGCATAGTACGAGCGAGGCCATGGCCAGCGTTCTTTCACCGCATTACCGGACTGATCATTGATCGCGACGATGATGATGGGCGATTCTTCGTATTTTATTTTTCTCTCGTTGTCGGCGTATTGATACCGAAAACTAAACCGTTGATCGATTGTTTTTAACTCCAATCCTTCCACCGTCTTCACGTTTACCAAAAAGCTGCCGAGCCATACCGCAAGCAACGTAATAAATACTCCCGACAAGGTCTTATTCTTAAATCCAGCCAAATAAATGCCCAAAATGGCCGCCAGTAGCGAGCCAAACGTCAGCCCAATATTGAGTAAGTAAAACGATACAAGAGAATCCTCCATATCCGGCAGGAGCTTCAAAATCAAGTTCGGAACAAATACAAGAAGCGCAATAATCAGACACAGAAATGCCCACTTATCCTCTTTAAGACCCCTTAAGAAATCTCCCTTCGCCATAGCGACCTCATCCTGTGTAAGTAATTTAGGAACGTAAGATTAGAACAATAAATCTGAATAAAGAAAAGGGCTGAGGCGATGGCCGCAGCCCTTTTGGCTATAAACTAAAATACGAAATCGTAGCGCATGCTGGCCACACTATTGGTTACGGGTTTAGATCCATTTTGCACACCGTCGGAATCAAACTTCGGAATTTTCAGACCCGAGGTTATATTCACATTGATCGAGATCGTGTGCTGTGTGAAAAAATTGAGGCGTGAACCGAAATTAATCGACGTCAAGGAGATGGCGGAGATAGAAGGTAACTTGACACTCGAGAATCCGAAACCGCCGAATACATTCAGACGGGCTTCTTTTTTCGCAAGGACGGTATAGTCGCCGAAGGCGTTGATGATTGTTGCCGAGGACTTCGCGCTGCCGACTTTTCCCTTTCCGGCCGAATTCACAAGGGTGACCGAATCCGTCAACAACGTTTCCGTCGTACCCGATGAAAGGCTAATACCGGCGTTGGTGCGAAGAGGCAGATTCCATTCGTTCCATTCGGTCGAAACCGAGAGTCCAATCGTATTATTCTTTGCATTGCCGACCGGTGTATAGTAATTCAGCAAGCTGGACGCGGCGGCAGTGTCCTGATCCGCTACCGTTTTAGAATTGTCCTTTTTGTTCGAATTGGAGATACTCACCGTTGCCGAATTCTTCAGATTGACCATTTTAAACGGATACGTTGAGCTGACCGAAATAACATTCGTTTTGTTGTCTTCCGGTAGTGCGTTGTCTTTATATTCGGCGGCCTTGTAACCAAAACCGTTATCTCGAGTAATTGTGTTAAAACCAACGGTCAGGGATGGCAACTGATTGGGCATAAACAGTGAAATGTTCGCCCCGACATTGGTCATCTCGAGCGTGTTGATTTTTGAATTATCAAGATTATTTTGTTGCGATGCAAAATTACCCGAGACGAACAAGCGATTCTCCCAAAGACGAACACGATCGGAGACTTCAATGGTTTCAATATCATTGGTTAGAGACGCACCAAGTGTCTGATAAAATGTTCCGTTGTAACGATAACGCGCCGAAAAATTATTATTAAATACATTGAGGGAAGCACCGGCCGTGTACGCCAAAAGATTCTTGTCAAATTTAGTGACAATCGGGTACAAATTCGTATTAACCGTCACAAACTTGTCGATCAAGTCTATGGTCTC
>JANNSF010000021.1:0-20089 GCA_031402315.1 bacterium
GCATGGGCTAAGAACGGCATCAAAAAGTGTATTGGCTGCATCAAATGCATGGATGCCTTTAGACCTTCCATAGTCAAAAGATCAGCTCCCTCCGGCGGTGGAATGACGGAACTGCCGAACATGATAATCGCCATATTCACGGAACTGCCGACAAGCGCACCAACTAATACGGCTAAGATGTTTCTCAAAATGGGGTTCATAGATATACTCCTTTGGTCAAACGGGATATTTCTTTAGGCTTGGATTTTCTTTTTAGGCTCCATCGGCAGAACGATCGTAAACGTCGTGCCCTTGCCGATCTGAGATGAAACCTCAATCGTACCTTCGTGTTTGTGTACAATGCCATAGGCTTCCGCAAGTCCAAGCCCGCGGCCCTGCCCGATGGGGCGAGTCGTAAAGAATGGATCAAATATTTTGCTTTTGTACAAGTCATCAATGCCGATGCCATTGTCGGAGATCGCCACACAAATCCATCGTTTCTGTTCCACGGTCATGGACTCGGTACGAATGGTGATCATACCGTCGCCGACTTTCAGCAATTCCGATTTTTCAGATTCCCGAATAGCCTGAATGGCGTTCGTCAATATATTGAGGTAACACTGATTCAATTGTGATGCACTGCCGATAAAATAAAGTGGTCTATAAAACTGCCGCTCAATACGGATTCCGGGATGCTGCTTTACAAAAAGATCAACAATGGTTTCAAGATCGGCATTCACATCCGTTTGCCCGGTTTCCGATTCTCCGACACGCGCAAACTTTCTTAAGTTTTCAACGATTTCCTTGATGCGTTTGGTGCCCGTCAAGGTCGTGACAAGCTGACCGCTCATTTCTTCAGCCCATTGGTCCATCGCCCGCATCATGGTATCCGTTGCCAATCGTTTTAGGTCATCGTTCGTCGCGTTTCTTACCTGATCGGCCAGATGTAAAATATGCTGAAAATTTTGTTTGAAGAACTCAAGATTTCCGTTTACAAACGCCAGCGGATTATTAATCTCATGAGCTATGCCGGCCGTCATTTGTCCTAGCGAAGCCATTTTCTCCGTTTGAACCAGCTGAGCCTGCGTTTCCCTCAATCGATGAAGGGCCTCGTTCAATTCAGCGTTGATCACTGCCATGGCTCTTGCTTTTTCAAGATCGTGGCGTTTTCGCTCGTTATTGATCCGAACTTGTATAACTGCCAGAACGGCAAACACAAAACACAGTCCGTATAAAATATACGCCCACCACGATTTCCACCACGGCGGCAATATTTTGAAATCGTAGGTAGCTTCTAAGCTACGATGATCGTAGATATTTTTTGCACGGACGTGAAATCGGTAGCTTCCTTCGGGAATATTGGTATAATCTTTTTTCGTTTCCGCCGTCCATAAGGACCAGTCTTTGTCGAAACCATCGAGCCGATATTCATACCGATTTTTTGACTCATTATCGTAGCTCGTCGCAGCGTATTCAAATCGAAGCGCGTTATTTTCGTACGCCAGGACAGGATTAATGGCATTCTTCCCCGCACCGCCGTAGATCAATGAGTCACCTCGGACCAGAACTCGTCTCACGAGGGCTTTGAAGTCAAGCGAATAATTCTTTTCGATCTTTGAATCATAGCGGATTAGGCCATCCGGCCCCCCAAACCACGTCACATTATTTTCTTCGGGATAAATCGCGTAAACGCCAAAATCGGAAAATCGCATAAAAGGCATTTTGTTTGGCGTGTATGTCCCGCTCGCAGTATGACGCAACACAAACGTTTCGTCCACTGCCCCGAGAGATGAACGTATCCATACGTCACCTTCACGACTCTCCGAAATTCTCCCGATTGTTCTGCCGCTGTCCACGAACAAACTGCCCAATGTAGAATCGAGAACAAATCTCTCCGCATGAAATCGAAACAACCCTTTATCCGTTGCAAATACTTCATGACCCGCTACGGGATACGAATAAACTTGTCCATTTGGCAATCCATCCTGCTGCCCGAAGCGACGGATAACCCAACTTTCATTTTTATTTTCAGTCGAACGGGTCGGCGTCACGCGAAGTAGTCCTTGAAATTGTGTTCCAATCCAAAGTTCCCCATCTTTGCTCTCTACGATCGTTCGGACGGCCTCCGTCACGCCAGTCACGAGTCCATCATCTCGCCAACGGCCATTCGCCAGACGCAGCAATCCGAGGCCCTCCTGAAGACCAACAAATATTAGGTTTGTATCGATTTTCGATCGCGACAAAACGTAGGCTGTTCCGCGCTTCTGAAGGAGAGTGGTTTTGTTTCCCTCAATACGGAAAACACCGTCGCCGGTGCCCGCTACTAAGGAATTGCCAATGGATAGCAAATGCCAGCATTGTGTCGCGACACCGGATACCCGATTGAAGCGGATTGTTTCGGTCGAGCGCCCTTTTGCCAAATAAAATATTCCTGTTCCCGTGGCAGCATAAAGGGTCCCTTGATGCCGGACGATGGATTCGGTTCCACCCGTGAGACCAGAAGACTGGCCAAAAATAGCCACGGGGGAACTTATTTCGACGCGTGAAGTCCCACCATTATTGAACCCCAACCACAAAGCGTCTTGACGGTCCTGAAATATGAAGTTGACCGCTTCATCTTGCAGGCCTGAAGATTTATTTAGAATTTGCTTTATCATTCCGCTATTGTCCATGATCAGGAGCCCGCCTCGAACCGTTGCCAAAGCAAAATGACCGTTGCGCAAAGTAGTTCCATGATAGATTTGATTTTCAATCAGGAAAGGATCCGCTTCCGTTCTAAACCGCGAGATAGGGTCGGATACTTCTTGGGAGTTCGGAGTTTCAGGAAGGCTCAGCAAGAATAAACCCTTTTCTCGCGAACCGATGAGTATTCTGGTTTCATCGTAGGGAAGCATGGTGTAGATTCGGTCCTCGGTAAATATCCCACCGCCGAGAGCAAGCTGAAGGGAATCGCCTGCCAGCTGCATAAGTCCGACTTGACGCTGCCGGACATAGAGTCTGTTGTTGACAAGAAAAGAAGCATGAAACGAAGTTTTTGCTTTATGGACACGAATTTTGCCGGCGGACCAATAAAAAATTTTATCCGATGTTTGAAAATAAATTCCGTCCGGAGTAGCATACGTTTTCCAAACGTCCGCGAAGTCACGATCGTCCGAAGGCACTTTATCCACCAGCGATGTAAATTGCAAAAGCCCCAAAGAGTCCGACGCCAAGAATCCAAATTCACCCATGGCACCCGCGTAAATGACTCCATTGCTGTCTAAAGCGAGAGACCTCACAACTCTTCGGTTTGCCGTTTCGATCGTTCTCCATGAAACCCCGTCGTATTCGAGAATCCCATTATTGTTGGCAATGTAAAGTATTCCACGCGTATCCTGCACGAT
Source organism: bacterium (assembly GCA_031402315.1). Lineage (GTDB taxonomy): Bacteria > CLD3 > CLD3 > SB21 > SB21 > JANNSF01. The sequence continues at coordinate 3,363 of JANNSF010000021.1, forward strand.
GGACCAATTCTGTTCTCCCGCATTATATTCTTTGGGATCGTAATTGCGCAGAAACGGCAACCCGGACTCTTGTTGTGCGTGGACGCCAATAACGAATAGCATCGCTATCGTCAGAAATTCCTGAATGACACGGTGTCTTGATGGCAAAAGTTTTAACAAACCACGCCGTCCTAAGCAATCAGATTTTTTCATAAGAATAAGAATATCGGATTTTTCAAGTCCGAAGGAATCTATAAAATTGAAGTCGGATGTACAATTGACTTTTAAAGGATGTCGGCGTGCCGATAAGAAAATTTTACTGCAATTTAAAACAGTTTTTGAGTATTTTGCACCCCTAAAATCAGGCGAAGTATCTACTGAGGAGAACTATGAGTGTTCAGAAAATCACCGTGATTGGCGCAGGCATTATGGGCAATGGTATTGCGCAAGTTGCCGCCAATGCCGGCTATACCACGATCATGAATGACATCTCGGAAGAGGCCGTTCGGCGGGGGATGGCGGCGATTACGAAGAATTTGGATAAGGGAATTGAACTTGGAAAAATTTCGAAAGACGAAAAAGACCGCACGCTCGGTAATCTCAAAACGGAAGTTAATCTCGAATCGGCGCTCAGAGATTCGGATTTCGTCATCGAGGCGGCTCCGGAAAAGATAGATCTTAAGGTGAAACTCTTTACCACGATGGATAAAACGTGCCTGCCACATACGATTCTGGCGACGAATACCTCATCGCTCAGTATTACGGAGATATCGGCCGTGACCATGCGCCCTCAGAAATGTATCGGTATGCATTTTTTTAATCCGGTGCCACGAATGAAACTCGTGGAAATTATTAAGGCGCTTGAAACCGATGCGGAAACAATTCGCGTGACGCAGGAAGTTTCAATAAAAATGGGCAAGGAAATCGTAACGATCAAGGAATCGCCGGGATTTATTACCAGTCGTATCAATGCGATGATCGGGAACGAAGCATTTTATATGTTGCAAGAGGGGATCGGCTCGGCGAAGGATATTGATACCGCACTTAAGCTTGGGCTTAATCATCCCATGGGTCCTTTTGAAATGGTCGATCTCGTTGGGCTGGATACACGGCTTTCTATTTTGGAATATCTGCACAAATCACTCGGCGATAAATATCGCCCGTGTCCGCTGATGATTCAATACGTAAAAGCCGGGCGCCTTGGTCGCAAAACCGGCAAAGGTGTTCATGAGTACCCCGAAGTCAAAAAATAAAAAAATTAAGAAACCAGACAACGATACGGTTGCCGAATTGATTTCGGAGAATGGAAGTATGCGAAAATTGAAAATAGCGATTGCGGCAAGCGAGGTAGCCCCTTTTGCAAAAACAGGCGGACTGGGAGAAGTGTGCGGTTCGCTTCCCAAAGCACTCGCTAAACTCGGACATGAAGTGCGGGTCTTTTTGCCGAAGTATGTATCCATTGACGACGCGAAGTATAATCTCCATTACGTAACGGAAATCGGGGAGATACCGGTTCGTTTGGGCCCCGTCACGCGTTCGGTCAGAATTCTAAAGGGTTTTTTACCCGATTCAAAAGTTGAGATCTACTTTCTCGATTGCCCGCATTATTATTATCGCCGCTCGATCTACACGATGGATACCGATGAGGACGAAAGATTTGTTCTTTTTTGCAAAGGCGTGGTGGAGACGTTTCAGCGACTGGGTTGGGCGCCGGACGTGGTTCACTGCAACGATTGGCAGACCGGACTGATTCCTGTTTATATCAAGGACAATTACAGCTGGGATCATATGTTTGACAAAACGGCCTGTCTTTATTCCATTCATAACATGGCCTATCAGGGTCGGTTTTCAAAAGACACAATTTACAAAGCGGAGATGAGGGAGAATCTGTATCGTCCGGGCGGAGCGATGGAGTACAACAATACTTTTAGTTTTATGAAATGCGGAATTCAGTATTCAGAAATTATTTCCACGGTGAGTGAAACGTACGCGAAAGAAATGTTGACGTACGAATATGGAAATGGCATGAATGACGTTCTCTGGCCGAGGCGCGGGGATCTGATTGGTGTTCTCAATGGGATTGACGACGAATGGAATCCAAAGACCGATAAACATTTGCCGTACCATTTTTCCAGCAAGGATTTGTCGAATAAAGAAAAGAACAAACAGCATTTACTGAAGCAAACGACCATCGCTTACGATCCGTCCAAACCTTTGATCGGCATTGTTTCGAGGATGGTTACCCAAAAGGGATTTGACCTCGTCGAAAAAGCGATTGCCGAATTGATGCTTTTGGACGCGCATTGGGTTATTTTGGGAAGCGGCGAAGATCGCTTTGAAAACATGTTCCGATTGATTGCGAATGCCCTCCCTTATAAATGCTGGTCCTACATCGGATTTTCGAATGAGCTCGCTCATCTTATCGAGGCCGGCGCGGATATATTTCTTATGCCGTCCAATTTTGAGCCTTGTGGGCTTAATCAGATGTACAGTTTGTTTTACGGTACGGTGCCAATCGTAAGAAAAACAGGCGGCCTTGCCGATACGGTTCACGACTGGCATGATCGCAAAGGACAGGGACTTGAAGACGGCAATGGATTTTCATTCAACGATGCAAATCCGTACGCGATGTTCTCTACGGTGCAGCGTGCTCTTGAAGTTTACAAAGATAAACCGACGTGGAAAAAAATTCAGCAGAACGGTATGAACGTTGATTATTCCTGGAAAAAATCAGCCGAAAAGTATGTCGAACTTTATGAAAGAGCAATGGCGAAGAGAGTTCTCTAAAATGAAGATCGTGCCATAGAGGCATTCTATAATAGCAATCCTATACCCGCCAAAAAAACGCCTTGATACTCCTTCTGTACTCTAAGAAATGAATAATTGACCAATAACAGGAAACTCCTGTCGTTGATTTCCGAAGCTAATCCGCCGCCCATCAGAAATCCCCATCCTAATCGATTCGAAGAGGTGTGATTATTGGCGGAACGCAAAATTCCGGGCCCGAGGTCCATACGAAAGAAGAATCCCTTTCCGATTCTCTCTTCGATGAAGTAGAGATAACTTGCGGCCGGCATATACTGTTCGATCGTTGTCCATTTACCGTATGCTCGATAGTAGTCGACCGTCGTGTGGAGGATTCCCCCAAAAAGTGTTTGTTGGTCAACGGGTTCATAATATGAAAAAATATCACCTCCGAGCGGGAGATGAATCACGGATGGCGTATAACCTGCAAATTGAGCGCGCTTTTCCGTCAGGCCGGTGTAGTTGGTGAAGCCATAACCTAGAGACACATGCGAATACCACTTTTTGGGTTGAAATTTGGTCTGCGAATAGGCAAGACCATCAAGCGAAAAAAGCAAAACCACAATGTAAAGGAATCGCATCATATACTATCTGTGAGTTTTCGTTCGCAACTTTCAACGTAAAAGTCCGTCTAAAGTTACACATCAGAAAAAAATTAAAAAAGAATGATTGTAATGAGGATAATATACACGATCAGTTTGCTCCAATTGTTGCTGATGAGCTGTTCGGACGAACCGCTGATTCGTTTGCGTGAATCGGATTTCAATAAAATCGATTTGACACCGGGCTTTCATCATGAGAGTATCGTGACCGGGCAAGGAACAATGCTATACTCGCTTTGGGTGCCGCCGCTACCGCATGACACCCTCATGCCATTTGTGGTTGGGCTTCATTTTGCGGGTCCTCCAAGTGATCATCGGTCCGATGATTATTTTCAGGCGCTATTATGGCCGGGGTTGAAGTCGAAAGGAGCCATCCTGTTTGCGCCGGATGTTCAGGCCGGATCCTGGATTGATCCTGAAAGTGAGCTTGCCGTGGGAGACTTTGTGAAGCTTGCCCTGAAAAATTGGCCGATTGACAAGAAAAGGGTCATCGTCACGGGGTACAGTATGGGCGGCATTGGAACTTGGTTTGTTGCGGACAAATATTCGAACCTCTTTACAGGAGCCATTCCTATGGCATCGGCTCCGGTCGGTTTCCTCAGCGGAAAAATTCCGCACTATATCATTCAAGGCCGTTACGACGAGTTGTTTATTCTATCCGACGTTCGGAGCGCGATGAAAATTTTGAGAGAAAATGATGGTATTGCGACCTTGCAAATCGTTGATCGTGGACACTATGAAGCGGGTGGTTATTCGGAATGGCTTGAGAGAGGATGGGATTGGATCGACAGCGTAAATTTTTCGAAGTAAAATCTAACTTTTTGCGATATTCTCCGCGATGACTCTGCCGTGAAATCGGCCATTTTCTATAAATAACTTGTTCGTAAAGATTCCCGCGGATACGGATCCCGCAATGTAAAGCCCTTTTATATTCGTCTCCAGAGTCTCCGGGTCGTGCTCCGGTATGAGTGTGTCCGCGGCAGCATGGATACCGCACGATTTCAAAAAATCTGCGTTCGGGCGATAGCCCGTCAACGCAAAAACAAAGTCATTAGGTATGGTAACGCTCTGATGGGTTTCGGAATTCATGATCGTGACCGAGTTTTCTTGAATTTCTGTGACAAAAGAATTCGTGTGGAGTTTGATTCCACCTTCTTTTACGCGATTCAAAAAATCCGGCAGAACCCAATATTTTACGCTCTCTTTAATTTCGTCGCGCCGATGAATGAGGATAACGCGCGCGCCATAGCGATGAAGTTCAAGAGCGCTAATGCAGGCCGAGTTTTTTCCTCCGATGATTACAACATCTTTATCAAAAAACGGATGCGGATCGGAATAGTAGTGCGAAACTTTTGGTAGATTTTCGCCTGGAATATTCAAAACATTAGGCTGATCAAAGTAACCGGTCGCAATGACAACAAATTTCGATTCCATGGCGAATGGTTTCTGTTGGAATTCTCCTCGGATCAAAAAACTATCATTCGATCTAGCGACACCGGAAACAGGATGACCGGTTTTGATATCGAGTTTGTAAAATTGAGCAACGCGTTTGTAATAGTTTAATCCTTCGTCTCGCGTCGGCTTCACATTTGTAGTTGAAAAAGGAATTTCGCCGATCTCAAGCAAATCGCTCGTCGTAAAAAAAATCATATTGGCCGGAAAATGGTAGATCGAATTAACGAGACACCCTTTTTCAAGAATCACCGTCTTCAGCCCTGCGCGTTGGCACTCGATCGCGCAGGAGAGTCCTGACGGCCCCGCACCAATAATAACGACATCGTAGACTTGATGGATCATGTGTTTTCCAAAGAATATCGCAGGCTGAAGCCTGCGCCTACCATTTTTTGGCAGAATTGGTAGCCGCAAGCTTTAGCTTGCGAAGAGAGACATCTATTCATAAAGCTCCACTCGATCGAGCAAGCCATTCCTGACGGCCCCTCACTATTTAGTTGTAACATCGTTCATAAATTGTAAAAGATACTATCCGACGATTTCCTTCGAAACGAAAGCTAGGTTTGGTTACCCAAATCCTCAAAGAGTTACCTAAAAAGGAATCCTTTCCTGCACGGACTTGTCTTCGACAGTCAAAAGCTGTTTGCTCTTTTTGATATTCTGAATTTGTTTCTGCACCGTCATATACGCATCGTACAACTGTGCGATATCTTCTTTTTCCTGCTCCATCTCGCGCATCGTCTCACGAAGCTCATTCATTTTGCCTTCGAGATTATAGATCTGGATGGCGGCAATACAGTCTTCGGCATCAAAAATATCGCGATCCTCCATGAGGAGCCTATTAACGGCCTTCTGTACGGACTCGTCTAGTGTTTCTTTGAGCGCGTCAATGTTGCATTGCTGGTCCTGCATGAATTCCTCATGGATTTGTTCAACGAGTTTTCGAATGGACGCATTTTGGAAGTTTTCGGGTCGCAGATGTATAAAAATCTTATCCGATACGGAAGGAGAATTGCCGAGCAAAGCCCGCAGCAGCGCCCGTTCGGCGCGAAGAATTCTTTCGGGCAGATTTTTTTCGACAATGGCAAAATCAACAAGCGGAGCGGGCTTTTCGGCGGGCAAGCTTTTGTCGCCTCGCGTAAGTTTTTTCAGTTCCTGAGCAACGATGCCCTTGTCAATTTTCAATTTTTCAGAGATTTCCTGAACGAAAAGACTTTGACGTATCGGATCTTTTGTTCGCGCAAAAACTTCTATCAGTTCGCGGATCGCGGCCGTCTTGCCATTGACCGTGTCGAGTTTATTTTGCTCGCGCCACTGCACAATGCGGAAATCGACATACGCGAGTCCGTGCAAAAGCATGTCGGCAAAGGCTTCCGGGCCTTCGGCGCGAATGATGGAGTCCGGATCGTGTTGGCCCGGTAGTGTCACAATTTTTACATTCAGCCCGGCCTCCAGCAAAATGCCGCCGCCGCGCTCCGCCGCATGAATTCCGGCCGAATCGCCGTCGTAGATCAAAATGACATTCTGCGTGTAGCGTTTGATGAGTTGCGCCTGATCCCCCGTGAGTGCCGTGCCGCTCGAAGCTACGACATTGGTGATGCCGAATTGATGCAAGCTCACGCAGTCCGCATAACCTTCGACTAAAACAATCTGATCCGCCCGGCGAATCGTTTCTTTTGATTGATGCAGGCCGTATAAAGTTTTACTTTTATGATAGACGGGGCCTTCGGGGGAATTCATATACTTCGGAGAATTTTCTTCCTCACGAAGTTGACGCCCTCCAAAACCGATCACGCGTCCCGATGGATTGTGAATCGGGAACATAAGCCGTTGACGAAAACGATCGTAGTAACCTCCGCCACCGCTTTTCGGAAGGATGAGCCCGGCTCGCTCAAGAATGCCAAGGTCGACTGATTTCGATTTTGCAAAATCCAAAAATTCGCTCCAGCCGTCGGGTGAATAGCCGATTCGGAATGTATCAATGGTCTTTTGATCAAAGCCTCGTCCCGTGAGATAGGCCTTCGCTACCGTAGACGTGGAGAGTTTTTCAAAATAAAATTGTTCCGCGAGTTTAAGCGCAAAATGAATCGCTTCCGTTTCCGAAGGCGGCTCATCCGTTCGGGATTGCGTTTGAGGAATGACAATATTCACACGCTCGGCGAGCATGCGAATCGATTCAGGGTAACTTATTTTTTCATATTGACGGACGAAGGAAAATACATCACCGCCGGCCTGACATCCGAAGCAGTAGAAAATTTGTTTATCCGGACTCACCGTGAAGGACGGTGTTTTCTCATTGTGAAAGGGACACAGACCTAAAAAATTTCGCCCGCGTTGCTTGAGGCCGACGTATTGTGAAATAAGTTCAACGACATCCGTCGCGTGCTTGACGTCGTCGATGATGTTTTGCGAAATTTTTCCCGAAGCGCGATTCATGACCTAATATAATAGGCCCGAACGAAATAGCAAATGAACGACCACAGCTTGTGGTTTTTGTTAAAACTTCCCGCCTACCGTTAGCGAGATTTGAATTGAGCATAAATCTTACAATCACTTTGATCGCGGAGGGCTTCTGAGCGCGGGACGGCTAATGCCGCCCGCTTTGCGAGTGTGAACGCATTTCGATTTTTTATAGAGACGTTATTAGGAAGTGGAGATCAGGGCATTAGCCCGGTGAATCGATCACCCAATGATCAAATCCTATCAAGATCAATATTGCTATTAAAAGACCATGATCGTCCGTGGATATTCATTAAAAAACGTATTGGAAATAGTAATGATTTTATACAAGTTGAAAACGAAACCTAAAAAAAGGAGCCTTATGAAACACAGTATTTTGATTTTTGGAATATTTCTAGCTCTCGCTTGCGGAAAAAAAGAGCGCGAACCGACCTTTGTTGGCAATAAAGAAACGAGAGTTATCCATCGTATCAGCTGCTCGCTGGTAGAAAAAATGAAAGACGAGAATAAAGAAATGTTCAAGACCTTCAAAAAAGCGAAGGGTGAGGGCTATAAGGCCTGCGAGCGGTGCGACCCGGATGGAAAAGACTGAGCCCGATGCTTTTTGTCAGTCGTGCAATATAATTCTTGCACCTGCAAGAATTATATTTCGCAAAATGATAATATTTTGGTAATTGTAGTATAATAAAAGTCGGTATTGCTAACTTAAAGTTAATAAAAACAATAAGTGATTTGACGATTAAGACTCTCTAATATTTCGGCACGATGGTTGCTATATAATGATCCGTACGACAAATGAAACACAAACGGATTAGAGAAACATGAAAAAAGCATTCATACTCGCAGCAGGACAAGGAAAACGGTTGCTCCCTCTGACGGAATATACCCCAAAATGCTTGGTCAATGTAAATGGCACCACAATATTAGAATATCAAATGGTCACCATGGCGAGCGTCGGTATTAAAGACGTCGTATTGGTTGGCGGTTTTGAAGCGCAAAAGCTGAAATCAATGGCTGAACACTATGTAACCTTGCATGGCCTTGATATGCGTGTTAAGATGATTACCAATAAAGACTACGCGATTACCAACAATCTTTTTTCGCTTTGGCTGGCCAAAGAAGAAATGACGACCGATTTCCTCGTGATCAATGGCGATAATGTCTTTGATCGCAAAGCCATGCTCAAAGTGATGCAATCGAAAAACGCGGTCACGTTGGCCATCCACCAAAACGACTCCTACGACGATGAAGATATGAAAGTTGTCGTACGCGACGGTTGTGTGACGGCCATTTCCAAACAAATCCCGAACGATATTGCCAACGGTGAATCAATGGGCTTGCGTGGTTTTAGCGGCGCCGGTGTCCATGCCTTCAGAAATTCTCTGGATCACGCGATGATCGAAGACGTTTCGCGCAATTCCTTTTTTGTCAAAGCGATTCAGCACATGATGGATGTCGGTGAAAACGTCGGATATGTTGACGTTACTGAATTTCAATACGGCGAGCTTGATTTCTTCGAAGATCTTCGTAGTCTCGAGACCGCGCTTGCGCCGATGATGAAGCAAACGATTTTGCTTCACACCAGCCCGGCGGGAGTCTATGCTAATACTCTGAACCCTAACTTCATGATGAAGCGCGCCGGCTAATAGCGCAGAAATTATTTTTTGAATTTTAGAAATTCTTGGCAGACGAAACTGCCAAGAATTTTTTTTAGAGGGTATTTGTGACTCCAATTAAGGTTCTATTTCTAGATCAATCCATCAAAGACGGTGGCGGCGGGCGAAGCTTATTCTATATTCTGAAATTCATAGACAAGAAGAAATTTCATCCGGTTGCTATGCTTCCTGCCGAAGACGGAGTACTGCCGGAGCGGATCAAGAAGGAAGGGATTTGTGACCTTATTCAAGAGCCGTGGCTTCATTCCACAAATAGCATGTCGCGAACGCCCGGCAATAGTCGCGCGAAAGAGAGCGGATGGGAGCGTCTCCGGTCGCGAATGCTGAATTATTTCGACTTGTGGAGGCTTATCCTGGTTAGGCTTCCGACATTAGTTCACGATGAAAAAATCCAAATTCTCTATGCCAATAATGCGCTTACTCGTATTATCACATTGGTCGTTGGAATCATGACGGACGTGAAAGTCGTCTGGCATATTCGAAACGTAAAGCGCGGATGGTGGTACAGTTTAATGTCTCATTTTAGCGCCGTCACTAAAATTATTTTCATTTCAAAAGCTCAACAGAAATTGTTTCGCATCCCCGAAGCAAAATCTTCAATTATTTACAACGGTATAGATTTAGCGGAGTTCTCTCGTGCCCGTATTACGGGACAATTGCGAAAAGAATTGAATATTCCGCCGACGGCCCGAGTTTTTGGGGTGACCGGGCGTATGGTCCCTAAAAAAGGATATCTTTCATTTTTAGCTGCCTCTAAACTATTGAGCGAAAAGGTACATTTAGATTGTCGATTTGTGATTGTAGGCGGCGCCTTCTCACCATCCCAAGAGGCCTATTTGGATGAACTGCAAAAATACTGCGTCTCACAAAATATGGAGAGTCTTGTCCATTTCATTGGATTCAAAAAAGACGTGAAACCTTATCTGATTGATATGGACGCATTGATCGTGCCTTCCGAATGGGAAGAACCTTTTGGGAGAACCGCGATTGAAGCGATGGCGCTGGGCATTCCGGTCGTTGCCTATCGCGTTGGTGGTTTGCCCGAAGTGCTGAATGAAACTTGCGGAATCTTATGTCAAAAGAGCAATAGTATCGAATTATCCCATGCCATGGAAAAAATAGCCACGGGGAAAGCCGGTAATATTGGGACCGCGGGCCGATTCAAAGTAGAAAACGAATTTGATGTTATCAAAATTACGGCACAGGTCGAACGTCTGTTATTTGAAATCTAGTTTTGAAGAATTCCAACCGCATCGGTTTCGATTTCTTTGACAGTGTATCCGTTGTTACGAAGAAATTGGTAAATTTTTTCCTTCTCGGCTCCCAAATGATCGAATTCAAAAAAAATAGCCTTCGGCCTCATAACGCTAAAATCAATCGATGGTATAATAACTGTTTCATGTCCTTCCGCATCGATAACAAAAAGATCGATTTGATTTTGCAGTTGGTGCTTGAGCACGAGATTCCTCAGTGAAATACATGGAACTTCAATTCGTGACACGATTTCCTCAATGTTCCTACCCTGCGGTATGAATTTTTGCAAATGATTTTTGTCAAAAGAGGATTTTCTCAGAAAACGCATTTTTTGTTCAAGTGGAAACGAATTTAGGAAGGCCTCATTGAACGTCCAAAAATCAAGGTGTGAAGCGCTGTTTGAAATGGCCGCGTTTTCAAAGATCAAACGAGAATTATCGCAATAGGCATAATTCCTCTTGAGCTGCTCAAACACTGTCGGCAAGGGCTCGACCAAGATTCCGGTCCAGCGATCACGGACAATAAATTCGCGAATGGGATCGTTTCGGAGTCCGTCATTAGCTCCGATTTGGATAATGACAGCCGGACGGCCGAGGTTCTTGGAAAATGTATTGAAAAAATCATAGCTTGTGCGCTTTTTTCCAAATCTTCTTTGCCATTTCGTGTAGCGATCAAAAAGATATGGGTGTTTCCTTAAATAGGATTTCAGCGACATGATTATCTCCAGTATGATGTGCTATGAATATAACAAGCAGGATTCTTAAATCGAATAGAAAATTGCCATTCAATTTGGCTTAAATGGCTCCAGATAACCGTCCATTAAAAAAAGCGAAAATTCGTTTGACGGCTAGATCAGAACAATTTATTGGTTTTTCATAGAGTTTTTAAGGACATTGAGACCGGTCGAAATTCACTACAATCGTCACTACTCATGTATGATTAAGAACTTGATTCAAAAATCTATCGATGCAAAAGTGCTCTTACTGGAGCAGGATGAGGTGCATGAAATCATTGAAAAAGTGGCGAAAGAAGCGGTCCGAGTTTTTGAACATAAAGGAAAGGTTTTGTTGTGTGGAAATGGCGGCAGTGCGGCGGATGCTCAGCATATAGCTGCTGAATTGTCGGGCCGATTTTACTACGATCGTGCCCCACTTCATGCGGAAGCCTTACACGTGAATTCTTCATTTATGACCGCGGTTGCCAACGATTATGGTTACGATGAGGTTTTTGCCCGCATGACCGAGGCGGCCGGAAAACAGGGAGACATGCTCATCGGCATTTCGACTTCAGGCAATTCAAAGAGTATTGTGAAGGCTATCGAAAAAGCACGTGCACTAGGCATGGTGACGGTTGGAATGACCGGGCAAAACGGAGGCGCGTTGAAAGATATTTGTACGTTTTTAATCAAAGTGCCATCCGAGGATACACCCAGAATACAGGAGTGTCATATTTTGATTGGGCATATTTTATGTGAAATAATTGAGAAAAAACTTTTCCCTAAACAATAGTCGATCAACCCACAAACCCAAACAATAAAGATCATGGCGGCCCAAGATAAACCCTTTAAGATAGTATTGGATGCAACCCATGAAGCGTGTGCGCTCAAGGTTTTTTCGATATCGATGCTTGAAAGGAACCTGAGGCTGCTGGCCTTATTTGACGTAAAAGAAGCCGTGGTGTTGGTTTCGCCTTTGATGAAGACCAAAAATCTATTTCGTGAGGACTTTGGGCGATTCAAATCAATTGATCCGGAGATAATTGAAGTGGAATCGAGTTTATCATTTCTAACTTCATTGCCGGGAAACGAAACGATAGTATTTTTAGAAGCTCATGCGGTATTTCAAGAGTCCTTGGTTGAAAAGGCTCTTTTGAATCCTGATTACTTCATCTACTGCAGTTCCGTCTCCGAAATACCTTTATTTGCAAAGACCACGGTTTCTGAATTGGTGCGTATTAAAAAAGACGGCCAATATAAAGGTGAATCGATACCTCCCATTCATCTCTGTAAGCAAAATGTCTACATGCGAAATTTGCGAAAGACAATAAATCCCTACGCTTTTTATGTTCGAAGTGAAACCGAAGCGAAGAAGGCGGAGCAGTTTTTGTTTGAAATCACTCACTATGGATCCATTGATATTGTCGCCAAGCATTTTTTTAAATCGTTGGCTCGTTTCTTAACGCGCCATCTTTCGCGCACGAATATTACACCCAACCAGATCACATACTCAAGTATTCTCATTGCAGCGACGGTGCCTCTCTTTTTTGGGTTTGGCTTTTTGGAAATAGGAATTCTTGCGGCAATACTCGTCAGTATACTGGATGTTTGTGATGGTAAATTGGCACGCTTCACCTATCGGACGAGTGAGAAGGGTGATAAACTGGATCATGTCGCGGATCGATTAAACATATTTCTTTATTATATCACATTTGGAATTGGGATGTGGAAAAGGGATTCTTTGTCTTCAGGTTGGCAGGCGCTGGAATTGATCGTGGCTGTGGTTGCGCTTCATTTGATCCACAGGTTAGTTATTGCGGTCTTTAAAGCACGACACAAAATTCGGATCCACGATTATTCAGGTGTCGATGCGAAAGCCCGTCTGTTCCTTCCTCGCAGAAACATATTTTTGTGTTTTATGACCATTGGATTATTCGTTGATCAGCCGGTTATGATGTATATGGCGTACGCAATTTGGATGGTCGTTTACATTTTGTTTCATGGATGGCGTGTTATTCAGGAAAAGTCGAAAACTGATGTAGCCGCACGAGGAAATTCGTGAAGTGTTGGTTGGACATGTCGGCGGTCTCCGAGGATATTAGGATTTGGGGGCTCCCCCTTGCGGAAAGATTGGTAAAGCAGATCCGATCATTTGGAATCCTGGATTTTGTTTTGTTTGTATCCGAAAAAAGTAAAATAAGACGACCTGAGGTCAATGGCGTTTCTATTGTCATGGTGGAAGGGGACATTCATGATCAAGATTTGCACTTTCAAAAATTGGCGGGAAGCGATCCGTGGTTGATTGCTCTTGGCCACGTGGTGTTTGATCCCCGAATTGTAAAAAAATTGCTGGAGGAAAAATCTACCGCCGTTTTTTATAATGAGCGTCGTCTTCCTGTCATGGCGACATTCTACGACTCGCGACATGATCGGATATCCGAATTGTGGAGCGGATTGGCGAACGGTATAATCGAATATGACTCAACTTCAATCCCTTCATATATTCCGGCGCATCGAATGAGTGCGACTGTATTTGCTCTTGAAATAAGAAATTCAGAGGACGCACGATTGGCGGAAGATCGGCTGTTTGAGATATCGGTGAAGGGCGTCATGGACATTCTGTACACTTACGTCTATACGAACATTGTAAAATTTCTAATAAAGGTTTTTTCTAATACGCGATTAAGCCCAAATCAGATCACGATCACCTATCTTTTTGTAGCGGCGGCGTCTTTCTTGTGTTTTCTATCCGGGCACTTTTCAGCGGGTCTTATTCTCAGTTTTGTGACCATGGTTATGGATGCTTGGGATGGCATTCTGGCGCGTCTTACATTCCAATCGAGTAAACTGGGTCACCAATTGGACAAAGTTTCACATTCGATTTACCATCCTCTTTGGTATTTTGCAATGGCCTATCCTCTGGCTTCCGCAAACCTTGTGTCCATGCCCATTCTAAACGCCGTTGCCTTGACCATTCTATTTTTTATCATGAAACCAATTACGATTTCATACAACCGTAAATATGGGCGGTCTATTTACGATATCACAAATTTCGATCGAAAATTTAGATTATTCACCGGGACAAGATGGAACATGAACATGATAATTCTCGGGTTTGCCCAGGCGCTGGATAAATTTGAAGAAGGATTTTATGCGATTACGATATACGGAATGGTGAGTGTGTTCTATTGGTGTGTCCGATACTTCGGCCCCAAATGAACGGTCAAAAAAGTTTGATTTGAACTAATAAATAACCAGAGAGAAACATCAATGAAAAAAACTACAAAACTAAGGCAGATGTTGAATTCCAAGGATCTCGAATTCATCATGGAGGCTCACAATGGTTTGTCGGCAAAAATTGTCGAAGAAGCTGGCTTTAAGGGAATCTGGGGGAGCGGATTATCAATATCGGCGTCACTCGGCGTTCGTGATAACAATGAAGCTTCGTGGACTCAGGTTTTGGATGTGTGTGAGTATATGAGCGATGCAACGACGATTCCCATTCTGCTTGACGGCGATACGGGATATGGAAATTTCAATAATATGCGCCGCCTTGTTCATAAACTGGAACAAAGAAATGTAGCGGGCGTTTGTATTGAAGACAAGTTATTCCCAAAAACAAACTCTTTTATTTCCGGTGAAGCCCAGCCTCTTGCCGATGTGGACGAATTTTGCGGAAAAATCAAAGCGGGAAGGGATAGCCGGACGGATGAAGATTTTGTAATTGTAGCGCGTATCGAAGCGTTTATTGCCGGATGGGGGCTCGATGAAGCCTTACGTCGCGCTGAAGCGTATCATCTGGCGGGGGCGGACGCGATATTGGTTCATAGCAAGAAGTCCAATGTATCGGATATCGAAGCGTTTATGAAAGAATGGGGAAATCGACTGCCGATCATCATCGTTCCAACCAAATACTATTCCACACCGACGGATAAATTTCGTCAACTCGGTATAAGTTTGGTCATTTGGGCAAATCACAATTTACGAACCGCCATTTCTTCAATGCAGAAAACGAGTAAGCAGATTTTTACAGATCAGTCTCTCATCAATGTAGAAGACCATGTGGTCTCCGTCGGCGAAGTATTTCGCCTGCAGAATGCCGATGAACTTGAGGCTGCCGAAGATAAGTATTTACCGATGACCGGGCAAAATGTGAACGCCATCATTTTGGCCGCCTCGGAGGGCAATAATTTGAAAGAATTGACCAAGGACATCCCCAAAGTGTTACTTAAAGTGCAAGGTAAAACACTCCTTGCGCGAATGACGGATGAATTCAATCGGCTTGGCATTAAGGATATTAGTGTCGTTCGCGGATATAAAAAAGAAACTGTTAAAGGTACGAATATCAAGACGATTGACAATGACGCGTATAATGAGAGCAAGGAATTGTTCAGTTTGTATCTGGCGAAGGATGCATTCCAGGAAAATACCGTAGTGTCTTATGGCGATATTGTTTTCAAAAGCTATATCCTTAATGACTTGTTAAACGATAATAACGATATCACGATTTTAGTGGACGCCGACGCCCAGTCATCGACTGTCTACAAAGACTATGTGAAGTGTGAACGGCCGAACTCAAAAAATCTTTTTCAGGAAACGGTAAAATTTGTGTCGATGTCATCGTTATTGAAGGAATTTCATGGTGAATTTATCGGTCTATGGAAAGTTAATACGACCGGTTCGAAAGCCGTGAAAGAAACTCTTGATCGGATGTCCAAACAGGACGGATTTAAGCAAAAACGAATGGCAGACTTTTTCAATGAGCTTTCAAAGACCTGTACGGTGGCCGTGAAGTATATTCGCGGATCCTGGTTGGATATCGACGATGTGGTTGCGTTACAAAAAGCAGGAGATTTATAATGTTACAAACGCGTGTATTTGGCGACGAGCTCAAGCGGCTTGGTTTTAATTTCTACAGCGGAGTCCCGTGCTCCTTCCTCAAAGATTTGATCAATTATGCGATCAATGAATGTGACTACGTGATGGCGACCAATGAGGGCGATGCCGTAGCGGCATGTGCCGGCGCGTATCTTGGAGGACGCAAATCAGTTTTTCTGTGTCAAAATAGTGGATTGACCAATGCGACGTCGCCGCTTACGTCGCTCACGTGGACATTCAAATTGCCCATCCTCGGCGTGGTCAGTTTGCGCGGTGAGGCCGGAATCAGCGATGAACCGCAACATGAATTGATGGGTCCCATCACGACTAAAATGCTCGACCTCATGGAAATTCCATGGGAATTTTTGGCCGCCGATGATACCGAGGCTATAAAGCAAGTGGCTCGTGCCGACGAACATATTAATAATAATCGGACATTTTTTTTCGTCGTCAAAAAAGGGACGTTTGAGAAAGAGGCGTTGAAAGAACAAAAACTCAAGACGCCGACGAACGTGAAGAAAATCAATAAAAGTAAAAACGATCAATTACCGACGCGGGTGTGCCGCCGGCGAACCAGCACCCGGGTTGTCCATGCAGGTCGCGCAGCGCGGTGGTCAGACGCTGCGTCAGTCGGGGGCCGATCCAGTCGTCGCGCTGCGGGCAACCTTCGAGAACCAGCTTGAGGCCGTCAGCGTGGGCCGTCAGCGTGACGCGCGGCGGCGGCGCGGCGGCGGGTTGCGCAGCGCGCAGGCGCTCCACCAGCGGCAGCAGCAACAGCGGTGGGAAGGGCAGCGCGTGCGGCCGAGCGGCCAGCTCGATTGCGCTGCACGCGCGGCCGGGGTCGAGCAACGCGGCCAGCTCGTCATGGGCGCGCAGCAGGGCCAGCTCGTCGCGCAGCGTCGAGGC
>JANNSF010000022.1:0-15769 GCA_031402315.1 bacterium
TATCTTATTGGCGTATTGTGCCTCGGTTTTACGCTGCATGCCCAACTTCCGGACGGTTGGTATATGAGTACCAACGATCGTACGTTGGAACCGGGAAATCCCAAAGATTATAATCTCGGTACCGATAAAGGGAATAAATACTCGGGCAAAGCGAGCGCGTTTATCGAATCGCGTAACAGCAATCCGGAAGGCATGGCTTTCCTGGTTCAGGAAGCATCGCCCATCGATTATAGAGGCAAACGCGTTAAATTGACGGCCTTTGTCAACGCGGACGGCGTGCAGAATTGGGCCGGTGTATTTCTTCAGCTGGAAGGCCGCTTAAAGACTGGGATCTCTGATTTTATGTTCGATCGTCCGGTCAAAGGAACGGTCGAGTGGAAAAAACGCGAAATCGTCGTCGATGTTCCGGTGGACGCGGAACGCGTATTCATTGGGATGTGGCTTCAGGGGAAGGGAAAAATCTGGGCGGATGATTTTCTGATCGAAGTCGTCGGTGAGGACGTTGCCGTGACGGCGGGCAAACGGATTCTGAAGCGTCCTCGAAATATGACACTTGAAGAATAAAACTAAAACGCCATTATAAAAAACGCGGCCGTGGCGGCAAAGTTGCGTGTGCCTTTGGAACGTTGATTGAGTCGCCACGTTAGGTCAATTCTCAATACGCGATAGATGTCGGCGATGGCAAATCCCGCTTCGTAAAGCGGTCGCTTTAGATAAAGAATAGAAGGATTTCCAAGATTGTCGATCGTCTTTCTGGACGCATTGACATAGCCTACGCTGAAGGTCGGAATCCAATCCACGTATCCTCTTTTCAGGAATGGGAGTTGTGTCTTTTCCAAAATCTCCCCCCCAAAGTTATGTTCGATCGTCATGGCGGCCAAATAATTTCCCTGAAAATGATTCGGTGTCGTTTCCAAAAAATCAACAGTCTTCAAAACGTAAGGTGTGGTTCCGCCATAGAGATGGAAAAGATATTGTCTTGGCAATTTGTCCGTAGCAAAACCAAGAACGATACGTCCGTCGAAAGAACCGCGTCGCGTCGTCGGATAGTGGAATCGTGCGGAGAACGATTCACGTGTATAGTGAAAGTCGCTTTTTAGGAATTCATTGTTTGAATATTCGATCGAACCATCCAAAATCCAATAAATATTGCGCGGAAAAATTCCCTCCCCGTCACCGTATTGATAGGACGCGCTGACCCTGATCGCACGGAGTTCTCCGTCGTTGATCGGGTACACCGGCTCGAAATTTTTGAACAGCGCGGACGTCAAAGCAAATTTTGCATTTTGCGTTGCGCTCGAGTCGTGACGGCTGATGTAAGCGCCTTCGATTTTTAATCGTTTCCATAAACGTAGGCCGGCAAAGGCTTCATAACCCTTGGCGTAATAATAATTGTACCCGTCACCGCGGTAGACAAAACTCTTAATCGAATTGGTCAGGACGCTGGCGTCGTTAGAATACTCCTTGACAAAGAGATCATTATAATAGCGCCCGCCAACATATAGGGTCTTGTCAAAAAAGAACTTTGTAAACTCTGCCGAATACTTAGCCTGGCGGTCCAAAAATCCGTACCCAAATTTTCCTTTGATTTGCATGGAAGCAACTCGCCGCGTCAGTGAAAAATCATTCAGATCGACGCGTCCTCCGATAAACGTTCCTTCGACACGATTGTAGCGGGCATCGGGAGAAAATTTCATTCCCCAATGCAATGTGTTTTCCGTCATATCGCGCATAAAAGAAGACATGTCCGGATTCAGAATTTTTAAATTCCAAGGCAAGTCACCGAGCCTGTCAAACTTTACTTGTTCTTCCGGTGTCAATTGAATCGGACTATCCGCCCAAAAAGTAGAGTCTTTAAATTTGGCATCCGCCGAGCGCTCTATCGGTTTTAACCGAAATGTGCTGGAAGGAATGTCGGTGTTTATCAAAACCGTATCAAGATCGGTTTGAATTCGATATTGTGCACTAAATGGAAAAGGCCAGGCTATTGAGATGGATTCGGACCAGCGAATTGTTTTCGGGATCTTTGAATTTTCCCACAGAGCCTCGTATCGAAGGTCGCTTGACGGCGGGAAGGTTCGAACAACCGAAGTAAAACCTGTTTCCATACCGACGAGCGTGCTATCGACCATCGAAAAATAGATCATGCCATCCATCAAGGGAATGCGTCTGTCGCGAGGTTTGACGCGTATGCCAAAGACGGGCTTCCCATTGAGTTGGGCGTTCTCCGTCAGAGAAAGGTCATAAAATTCCGGAGCCATTTTGGCGAAGGGTCCCACGACACTGGCGTGACCAATCGCGAGATTTTCCTCGGTGAGATCAAACAATATCGGAAGCGATTCGAGCGTCAATTCTCCAAACCAAAAATCATGGAGATGGCGACGGGCATTTTCTACGCGGCGAAATTCGCCGGTCGAGCGCCAATACAATTTTTCCAACGTCAACGTTGCACTATTCATCACAAATTCAGTTTGGCCTCGTTTCGTCGATTCAATGAATTCTTTGGTGTGCGATGAAATATCCAGCGTTTCAATTTTTTGGCGACGCCAATCGCGGCGGGCTTTGTCAATAAATGACAGAGCAACCGGATCTTGCGCGAAAGCCATTCCGCTAAACAGTAAAATGAAAAACCAAATCATGGAAGAATTTTCAATATCGAATTTCGTCAATTTATTGCGATTATTCTTCGGAATCAATGAGATTTCTCCCCCCAGCATATTCGTACTTTCTTAGCCCTTTAGAAATCGACGCCTATGACCATCCGGCTTCGTGGCATTTGACTTTTGAGCGCGCCTTGATGAATTACGCCACATCCAATGGCCAGGCCGCCCGAGTACGCGACAAAAGGACCTTGTTCAATATGCGTTTTGCGTCGAATCGTGCCGGCGCTTGCGAAGGCTTCAACCTCCTCCGGCAAAAGATCAACACGGTTTGTTTTGATTTCCGCGGCTAAAAGCTGAGCGGCATTGGTTGCCAATTTCCACTCACCTTCGCGGCGAAGCCTAGCTAAACGAATTCCAAGACGATGCGTCATCAGAGTCTCCAGTACAAAGGAACGATTTAACCATTCGGAACTGGCCATCCATATCTCGTTCTCTTTTTTTGTGAAACAAAATCGATCCCAAAAAGACTTTCCAATTCCAAAGGTGTTGTTAAAATAATTGCCAAGCTGTCGGATTTCGGGATCGGAAGAATCCACGAGCGGAAATTTCTTGCGAAACATCTTGGCATCGTCGCGCATTTCGATCGGGCCTGTCTTGACGATACGGGCAATAAAAAAGCCTTCGGGATTTAATTCCGACGGTAAAACACGGCGGGCCAAGGAGAGATCGGCTTGACCGGGAAGACTCAGAGCATCGGCCGTCATAATGGAAGGCGGCAAATTAACCTTATCTAATCGCACGGGGTACTTAGAAAGAATAGCATTTAAGACATACTCATTTTCTTCCAGCGAAATCGTACACGTGGAATAAATAATTTCTCCGCCGACTCGCAAGGCTTTGATGGCGCTCATGAGAAGCTGTTCCTGAATATAGGCAAACCGGCCAAGGTATTTCAGATTGTCAACGGCCTTTGCCGCTTTGTATAAAACTCCCAGTGAGGAACACGGGGCGTCCACAAGAATTTTGTCAAACGTCTCGGGCAGCAAATTACCAATCCGTTCGCCGCCCATATTGACCATGGCCGAATTATGGATGCCCATCCGATCGATATTATGCGCAAGAATTTTGATACGTTGGCCATCCCAGTCATTGGCAATGATCGCGCCGCGGTTATTGAGAAGTTGGGCGATTTGCGTTGTCTTGGAGCCCGGCGCTGAAGAGATATCGAGAATAAATTCGCCGGGGTTTGGATTGAGAACAGTCGGCGGAAGCATAGAGGCCGCGCTTTGGATGTAAAAAAGCCCGAGAAAATGTTCAATGGTTTTGCTTACGGGCGTGTCTTCGCTTGTACAAATTAGCGCATCGGGCATTCCCGGAAACCCCATAAGTTCAAACCCTTTTGCGCGCAAGCGTTGCAAAAGATCATTTTTTGTTATTTTTAAGGTATTCACACGCAAGGTTGTCCGCCTGGGAAATTCCAGCGCGCCAAAAAATTGGGTTTTAAATTGCGGTAAATTTTCGTCGAAATATTTTTCGATGGACATGGCTTAAGATAGTTTTTTTCGCGGGATCCACAAAAGAAAAGAAAAGCGGATTGGTCGTATATGCGCCATTAAAAAACCTCCGACAAAAGTCGAAGGTTTTTAACGTGGAGCTGATCAGGATTCCCGCTTGAAAACGGGATAAGGTCAACGATCTGAAATTAATTTGTCAATATAGGACCGACGTTTCTTTGACTTGATTTCCGCTTCTCTAAGCATAGCCTTCGACCTATCTGGGAATGATTCCGTATGAACCAATGTCCATGGTATACCTGAACGTGTCGAAATACCAAATCCGGAATTATGTTCATGGATGCGGGTAACTATATTTTTGGTATGCCCGATGTAGTACTTGCCGTTTTTTTCACTTTTCAAAATATATACGTAATACATTAAGTGGAGCTGATCAGGATCGAACTGACGACCTCTTCATTGCGAACGAAGCGCTCTCCCAAACTGAGCTACAGCCCCAAAAAAAACAATTTCAAATCAACATCGTTATGACGGCCCGACCTTCCCGCATAGAATGCGGGACGCTCTCCTCCCGCCTTAAAGCGGGAAGCTACAGCCCCGCCAAAATTTATCGCGCAAACTATATTTTTGAACCTATAAAGTCAAATGGTTCCTGCAGTATTTTTACTTGTCGGTGAGATGAATCCACTTCGCATCACCCCAAAGGCGTTCCAGATCGTAAAATTCACGTGCTTCTTTTTGAAAAACATGAACAATCACGTCAATATAGTCGAGTAATAACCAACGCGCCGATTCAAAACCCTCTTTGTGATGAGCGCGTTCCCCGATTTTTAGTAGGGAATCTTCGACATGGTCGCCGATCGCCCGTGCCTGAATATCCGATCCGGCTGTACAGATGACAAAATAATCGGTCACCGCGGAGAGCCCGGATAAGTCCGCGATCGTTACAAATTCCGCCTTCTTCTCGAACATGAGTTCCGCCGCCTGATAGGCTAACTTAAGTCCCGTCGGATCACTCTCTTTAGCCGTTCGATTTTCACGCACAATTTCAGGTTTAACTTTTGGAGAAGTTTTACGGGACGGGGATTTCTTCTTTTTTATTGGAGCGGACACAACCCGCTTGACAGAGTCTTTTCGAGGAACTTTTTTTGTAACAGTTTTCTTTACGGAGCGCCTTGTCTTTTTTGTGGCCGACTTTTTCGTCGCGGACTTTTCGGAAACCGCCTTTTTGATCCCTCTTTTTGGGGTTGCTTTCGACGCCTTCGAAACAGGTTTCTTTTTGGACGGTCGGGTAATTTTCTTTTTGGTCAACGGCACTCTGCAGACTCCTAAAAATTTCTTTTTTTTGCTTTTTTGCAATATAGACGTACGGATGGCGAAATGCAAGCATCGACGCCGCTGTGCATCCATACTCGAGGGGCACGGTATTTTTTCCTGCACCTTGATTATCTACATCTTAATTTATACTTTTTTCAACGTTCATCAATTGAGGATTTTTTTTGAAAAAAGTGTCGTTTACCGATCGTGCGATACGCAGGGTCGAGGCTCAGCTGCACACCTATATCGGCAAAAAATCGCCGGTGACGCTCTATGAGCCTGCCCGCTATCTGATGCAAGCCGGAGGCAAACGTCTGCGCGCCGGTCTTGTGTGTCTTTCGTCGGCGCTGGTGAGCGGGCGCTATGTTAAGGCGATCCCGGCCGCGGCGGCGGTGGAACTTTTGCATAATTTTTCGCTCGTGCACGATGATATAATGGATAAGGATGACCTGCGGCGCGGACGCGCGACGATTCATAAAAAATGGAATTCCGATGTCGCGATATTGTCAGGGGATTTTATTTGCGCCTTAGCCTATCGCGCTCTTAATGACTCGCCAGAAAAAGTCATTCCCGGTTTATTAAAAATTTTCACGCAAGGCTATATCACGCTTTGTGAAGGGCAGGCGCTTGACAAGGAATTTGAGCAGCGTCCGTCCATAACCGTGCGCGACTATCTTTCGATGATTTCCAAAAAAACGGCATCGCTTTTTAGTGTTGCGATGGCGCTAGGCGCAACAGTTTCCGGCGCTTCGTCCACGCAACAGAAGTCCTTGACTCAATTTGGTTTGCATTGCGGGCTTGCGTTTCAAATTCAGGATGATCTTTTAGATATTGTTTCCGATGAATCGACGTTAGGAAAAGATATTGGAAGTGATTTGCGCGCCGGAAAAAAGACGTACGTCTTTCTCTTGGCAACGGAAACAAAACGCGGCAAAGAAATTTTAGCGGAGTTTCCCGGCGCCGGGGGGAATTATTCCAAGTTGCTTTTGGACTTTAAAGAATTTATTCATGCGGAAGGCATTCAGGAAAAAACGGAAAAACGTATTGCCCGGCACATGTTGTCGGCGCTCAAATCGATAAGAAAATTTAAAAATAATCCTGCCAAAGAAGAATTAAACGGGATGATTCACCGAATCTGGAATCGAAAACATTAGTATGACGGAACGCGATATTGAGGTGATTAATAAAGCCGGCGTGCACGCACGTCCGTCGGCACTGATTGTGAAAACGGCGAGTAAATTTGATGCGGAAGTTTTTCTCGTATGCGAAGGCACCGAAGTCAATGCGAAGAGTATTATGAGCGTGATGATGCTGGCCGCGGCGCAAGGAAGTTTAGTCAAGATCCGAACCGAAGGATCCGACGAAGTGGAAGCCGCTCAGGCGATTGCGGATTTGTTTGCAAGCAAATTTAACGAAGAGTAAAGATCATGTCTGCCGAACGTAAAAATAAATCTTTATCTCCGGGCTCGGTGCAGATCCACGGATTGGGCGCGGCCGATGGATTGGCTTATGGTCCCGTCGTGATCATGCACGCGGTGTCACCGGAGATACAAGAAGAAAAACTTGCGAACGATGGCCAGGTGGCCGGTGAAATCGAGCGTCTGGCGCGTGCGCTGGATGTGACGAGGGAGCAATTGAATCAACTAATTCAAGAGTCGAAATCAAAATTTGGAAAAGAATATTCGGCGATTTTGGAGTCTCATTTTTTGATGCTCGAGGATCAGGAAATGATGAAGGCGACGACCAAACTGATTCAAAAGGATTTGTATAAAGCGGAATGGGCTTTTTCATGCGTGATGGATAAATTCAAAAATCGGTTTTTGAAATCGCCCAATGAATATCTCCGTGAGCGTGCCGTCGACGTAGAAGACGTTAAAAAAAGGCTCCTGGACAATCTGGTGGGCAGAAAAAGAAGTGTGACTCTATCCGAACCCAGTATTCTGGTAGCCGATACGATTCGTCCGTCCGATATGGCGCACCTGGAGCGATCGAAAATTTTGGGCTTTGTTTCAGAGGCCGGCAGCAAACTGTCACATTTTGCTATCGTGGCACGATCGCTCAATATACCGGCAGTCGTCGGCATTGCGAATATCACCGGGATTGTTTCTGAAAGTGACCATGTTCTCATTGACGGGTATCATGGACTCGTGACTATTAATCCCGACAAAAAAGAATCTGAAAAAATCGTTCGTCGAGCACAGGTTGCCGCGCTTTCGCCGGCAGAGTTATCAAAACTACTCGTCCTTCCCGCCGACACACGCGACGGTCAGTCCATAATTATTAGCGCCAATGTTGAACTACCTGAAGAAATTGACAATGCGATTCAGCTGGGCGCGCGCGGAATCGGGCTTTATCGAACCGAATATATTTTGTTTACGAAACGGGAATTGCCGGACGAAGAAAAACAATATCTCGAATATCATGAAATGGCAAAACGAATTCATCCACACAAAATTACATTCCGTACGTTTGATGTTGGCGGCGATAAAATTCCGCTCGATATTTTGTCTTCTAAGGGATATGTCCACGAAGAGAACCCCTTCTTAGGATGGCGCGCCATTCGCATTGCTCTTGAATGCCCCGAATTTTTTGTACCACAAGTTCGCGCGATTCTGAGGCTTTCGGCTGAGTTTAACGTCGAGATTATGATCCCGATGATCGTCTCGCTCGACGAATGGCGCGAAGCAAAAAAAATCATCGAGCAGTGTAAGGCCGATCTGAAAAAAGAAGGTATTGCTTTCAATCCAAAGACACCGCTTGGTGTGATGATTGAAACGCCGGCGGCGGCGATTCTTGCCGACATCATTGCGCCGGAAGTGGATTTTTTTAGCGTCGGCACCAATGATCTTGTTCAGTACACACTCGCGGTGGATCGGGGAAATCCAAAAGTATCCGGCCTGTACAATTGTTTTCATCCTGCCGTACTTCATCTTCTGAAACGTATTTTTGATGCGGCGCATAAGCATGACATTCATGTCGCGATGTGCGGAGAAATGGCGAGCAATCCGTACGCAGTTTTTCTGCTGATGGGTATGGGGCTTCAGGAATTCAGTTCTCTTCCGCCTACGCTGCCTAAAATAAAACAGATTATTCGAAATTCGTCGATGAAAGAGGCCCGTGTCTTTGCAGAATCTATTTTGAAAATAAATCATGTCGTCGAAATTGAAAAGCGTGTGACTGAAAAAACGCGGGAAATATTAAGCGCGGTAAGCGATCGTGCGTAACATTAACAACCTGGAAATTCATGAGTAAACCTTATCCACCCGTTCACTACAGCGACTATCTGAAACTGGAACAATTGCTGTCGGCGCAAAAACTTAAAAGCGATGAATACGGAAAACATGCGCACGATGAGATGCTCTTCATAATTGTGCATCAGACGTATGAATTGTGGTTCAAACAGATTTTGCACGAATTGCAGTCTGTGGCGAAAATGTTTGAAAACTACGTCGATGAAAAAAATATCGGAACCGCGGTGGCGCGTTTGCACCGGATTACAGAAATTCAAAAAATTCTGATTGATCAGCTCCGCGTGTTAGAAACGATGACGCCGCTCGATTTTCTCGATTTCCGCGATTATCTCGTTCCGGCATCCGGTTTTCAAAGTTTGCAATTCCGCCTCGTGGAGAACACGCTGGGATTAAAACGTGAAAATCGATTGGATTTTGATAAACAGGCTTACCACACGCGATTGGATAAAGGCGAGCAGAAAAAAGCACAAGCGGCGGAAGAGTCACCATCCCTGTTTGATCGCGTTGAAAAATGGCTCGAGCGCACGCCGTTCCTTGAGTTTGAGAAATTCAAATTTTGGGATTCTTATCGAGAAGCGGTGAATATTATGCTTTCGGGGGATCGCGCAATTATTACGAGCAATCCGAGCCTCACCGACACCGATAAAGAAAAGCAGTTCAAACAATTGGATGCGACGGGAGCGGATTTTGATGCACTCTTTGATTCGAAAAAGCACGAACAGCTTATCAAGGAAGGCCATCGTCGCTTGTCCTACAAAGCCTTACAGGCGGCGCTTTTGATTTCGCTTTATCGCGAAGAGCCAATTCTTCACATGCCGTACCGCCTGATCACGACGATTGTCGATATCGACGAACTTTTTACGTCGTGGCGTTATCGCCATGCGTTGATGGTTCATCGCATGATCGGCATGAAGATTGGAACCGGCGGTTCGTCGGGTCATCAATATCTGAGCGCTACGGCCGCTCAACATAAAATTTTTGCCGATTTTATGAACCTTTCCACGTTTATGATTCCGCGTTCGGAATTGCCGGCGTTGCCAAAGGACGTTGTCAAAAATTTAGGATTTTACTATTCCCAAAAGTAATGAACGGTTACCATGAAAATCATTGATAAAATAAGAGAAGCAGGTGTTGTCGGGGCGGGTGGCGCCGGATTCCCAACGCACATGAAAGCGTCGTCGCCGGTTGAAATCGTGATTGCCAATGGCGCCGAGTGTGAGCCACTGATCCACAAAGATTATGAATTGATGGTCCACTATCCGGAACTTGTGGTTCGTGGTGTTTCGATCATGATGGAGGCTACCGGCGCAAAAGAAGGCATCATCGGTATAAAAGAGAAAAATACGAAAGCCTTCGAAGCGATCAAAAAACATTTGACAAAAAATATTCGCATCCATCTGTTGGGCGATTTTTATCCGTCGGGGGATGAATTTATTTTAGTTTATGAATCGACCAAGCGTCTTATTCCACCACAAGGATTTCCGGTGAATGTGGGCATCGTGGTCAATAACGTCGAAACTTTTTACAATATTGCCAAAGCGATGGATGGGCAGGCCGTGACGGAGAAATTCATTTCGGTGTCAGGTGCCGTGAATAAACCGTTTACAGGCATTGTGCCTATCGGCATGTCGTTTCGTGATGTATTGGAAATAGCCGGCGGCGCCAGCGTTCCGGATTTTGGTATTTTTGTAAGCGGCATCATGATGGGAAAACTGGAGTTTAATCTCGATCTGCCGATTACAAAAACATGCGCCGGGCTGGTGTTTTTACCGAAAGATCATAAACTCGTCGAGCGTAAATCGCTTCCTGAAAAAGTCATGCACAGCATTGGAAAATCGGCATGCGATCAGTGTAGCTACTGTACTGAATTGTGTCCGCGTTATATTTTAGGATACGATATTCAACCGCACAAAGTCATGCGCAGTTTGCAATTTACTAAAACCGGCGAGGATTACTGGAATCAATTTGCGTCCTTGTGCTGTTCATGCGGCCTCTGCACACTCTACGCCTGTCCGGAGAGTTTATTTCCAAAAGAAGCGTGTGATCAGAGTAAACGCGTGATGAAAGCGGAAGGTGTCAAATGGTCAGGTAAAATGGAGATCGAACCGCATCCGATGTACGAAGGCCGCCGCACACCGCTCAAGATGCTGGTCAAGCGACTCGGTGTAACGGAGTACGATCATTATGCGCCTTACGTCGATCATGCTTCGCGTGAAATAAATACGGTATCCATTCCGCTTCAGCAACATGTTGGCAAAAAAGCCGATGCAAAAATCCGTACTGGAGACCACGTTAAAAAAGGGCAAGTCATTGCAGACGTGGGTGATGGACAGATGGGCGCCGCAATTCATGCGAGCATAGACGGCAGAGTTTTGGTGATGGACGACATGATTGTTATTGAGAAGATCTAATGAAGTTCCCCCTTGAAAAGGGGGCCAGGGGGATTGGATGAATAAAGAATTGAATGTCAAGATGAAGAACTCAAGTTGCACAAAAACTGCAAAGCGCTTTCGTCATGAAATAGTCATACAATAAATACCCCTAACCCCCTTTTCACGAGGGGAAGAATACGGAAGCGAAATAAAAAGGATCATATATGAATTCAATTGGAATGATAGAACTCGGCAGTATCGCCGCAGGATTTGAAGTTGCGGATGCGATGCTCAAAGCCGCGAATGTAAAAATCTTATTGGCCCGGTCCATCTGTTCCGGTAAATACATTGTCATGATTGGCGGAGATGTCTCGGCGGTACAGTCGAGCGTGGAGACGGGAATTAAAATGGGTCGCGGCTCTCTCGTGGACACCTTTGTGATCGCCAATGTGCATCCCGATGTATTTCCGGCAATCGCCGGAACGGGGAAAACAGAAATGCTCGGCGCGCTCGGCATTATCGAATCGTTTTCTGTCGCGTCCCTTATCGAAGCGGCGGACGCGTCTGTAAAATCCGCCAATGTCAAACTCATGGAAATTCGCCTTGCGATGGCGCTCGGCGGTAAAGCGTTTCTCACGATGACGGGTGAAGTGGCCGCCGTTCAATCGGCGGTGGATGCCGGTGCGCGCGTGGTCGCTGACAAAGGCCTGTTGGTTAATAAAGTCGTTATTCCCGGACCACGGCCGGAGCTTTTGAGCGAGGTTGTCTAGTTTTTGATCAGAGATTGTATACTCTCGCTAAGCCGCGAAGCCGCGAAGGTGTAAAAATTTAGAAAATGAATACAAGTAAATTGCCTATAAACTTAACGTCTTTGCGAGGAAAATGTTGCTCTCGCCAAGCCGCAGAGCCGCGAAGGTGTAAAGGATTGGAGAACGAGTAGTTCAATTTATGACTGAGAACGAAATAGCAAAAGAAATAGTGGATGCCGGCTACAAAATTCATTCCACTCTTGGCCCTGGTCTTCTTGAATCAGTTTATGAAAATATTCTCTGCTACGAACTCAGCATTCGGAAATTGAGTTTTGAGAAACAAAAGGCGTTACCTATTGTATATCATGGTGTGCGGTTTGAATCTGCTCTTAGGATTGATTTGATCGTCGAAAATATAGTCATTGTTGAACTTAAATCCGTTGAAGTGATAGTACCACTTCACAAGAAACAATTACTAACTTACCTTAAAATCTCAGGCTGTAAACTTGGACTCTTAATCAATTTCAACTCATCGCTCTTTAAGAATGGAGTCACAAGGATCGTAAATGGTCTATAAACCAAGCGTCTTAGCGAGGGGAAAATCGTCTCGCCAAGCCGTGAAGCCGCTAAGGTGAAAATTTTTACAGGAGAAGAATTGTGCAATTGGCTTTATGTGAACTTTGCGACTTAGCGTCTTTGCGAGAAAGAATTATATGACACTTGATCTCACAAAAAAAACCGCCATCGTCTGCGGGTCCACACAGGGCATCGGGCTTGCGATTGCAAAAGTTTTTGCCGAACAAGGCGCGACGGTGATTCGTATCGCGCGGAGTGAGGAGAATTTGATTGCGACCGCAGGCGAATTATCCCATCCAAAAAATCACTCCTATCTCGTGGCGGATTTTACTAAGCCCGACATGCTTCGCGAGGTGTTGAAGAAATTGCCGGATGAAATTCATATTCTTGTTAATAATACCGGCGGGCCTCCGGGCGGGCCGATCGCCGAAGCGGAACTCTCGTCCTTTACAAAAACGTTCGAACAACATCTTTTGTGTAATCATATTCTCGCGCAAGCGGTCATTCCAAAAATGAAAGCCGCAAAATACGGACGCATTATCAATATCATTTCTACATCCGTGAAACAACCGCTCAAAGGGCTTGGCGTTTCCAATACCATTCGCGCCGCCGTGGCGGGTTGGGCCAAAACGCTGTCTTTCGAACTTGCGCCATTTGGTATTACGGTCAATAATATTCTTCCCGGCGCGACCAGTACACAAAGGCTTTCCACCTTAATCGCAGCGAAGTCCGAAAAGACCGGAAAAAAAGCGGAGGATCTCGAACGTGAAATGATAGCCGAAATTCCGATGAATCGTTTCGCCTTGCCGGAAGAAATTGCTTACGCGGCGGCATTCCTGGCATCGCCGGCGGCAAGCTATATTACCGGCATCAATATTCCCGTGGACGGGGGCAGGACGGGATGCTTGTAGAACCCTCGGACATTTCGCGATTTGTGTTTGATGATCATGTGACGCATTACGGCGAACCGGAATTTCATTTTGCATTGGGCAAGGACTCGCTTCAGGCGCTTGACTATCTTGATGTTTTTGTTTGGGAACCGACTTCGGAGATTCCGATGACCACTTTTTCCACAATGGGCATGTGTGAAAGAAAACAATTTCAAAAGAATTATAGCGTTGAAATTCACTGGACCATACGTGGCTTTCTTACCGCGGATGCAAAACAAGCGTGTACAGAATTTTTGGCGCGTCTCGCGGAATGGCCGTTTCTCAAAAATATTTCGTATGACTATTGGAGTATACTTCCCAATCTTCAAGTTCCGGGATTTCCGAATTGCTCGGGCATTTTATTTCATCCCGCGCTTGTGGATGGCGCATGGGATCACACGCATTTCGGACTTGAGGAAATTCGTATTCTGAATATGATTCCCATTGCCGAATCGGAATTGCAAATGGCACAAACCCTTGGTGTGCGGGGCATGCTGAATTATCTTTACGATTCCAAAACGGACATTTTTTCGGATCGCGTATGAACGATACATCAAAAGAAGCGGAAAAAATTCAAATCGAATTGCTCCGTCAAGCCGGTTTTCAAAGACGACTGGCACTAACGTATTCATGGAGCAGCGCCATGCGGCAGCTTTCCATGGAAGGCCTTCAGCGCGCGAATCCTACGCTGAGTAAGTTGGAAGTGGGTATTAAGTTTGTAGAAATTAATTACGGTGCGGAACTCGCCGAAAAACTAAAAAAGTACGTCGATGCAAACAGAAATCTCTGACGCGATCGCACCCGTTTTGAGCGTCTTTCAAGCCCTTGGCATTGATTATTATATCGGAGGGTCCGTTGCGAGTTCGGCGTATGGCGTTGCACGTTCAACGTTGGATATTGATGTTGTTGCTAATATCACCCTATCTCAGGCTTCGGAATTCGTGAAGCGAACCGCCCATCAGTATTACATTGATCTCGATACCGTGAAGGAGGCCATACAACGGCGGTCTTCATTTAATATGATTTCTCTTCAATCGTTTATCAAAATTGATATTTTTATTTTGAAAAGCTCCGAATATGATCGCACCGCTTTTTCACGACGAAAACGGATCGATAATATCGAGTGGTGCTCCATGGAAGATATTATTCTTAATAAGTTACTTTGGTTCAAAATGGGAGGAGAAGTTTCGGATCGCCAGTGGAATGACATTATCGGCATGTTACAAATCGGATGGAAGGAAGTAGATCAAGAGTACATAAAAAAATGGTCGGATGAAATTGGAGTAAAATCTCTGTTAGAAAAAGTATTGAAAGACTATGAATCGCCCTGAGTTTTCTCAAAAATTATCACCTGAAAAATTTTTGCAATACTATTGGTATCGCGCAGAACTAGCAGTAATTGCCAAGCGCTTTGGCATAAGTCACCAAGGCACGAAAGCCCAATTGCAAAGTCGGTTGCTTCGATTTTTGAAAACAGGGAAAATTGTCACGGTAGCAGGTCACAAAAGGAATAAAATCGAAACGGCGAAGATTTCACCTAAAACTAGAATACTTGAAGGCGGCTTTCGATTTAATCAAACGGCGCGAGACTTTTTTGGACGTCATTTCAAGATTGCGAAATTCAATTTCATCAAAGAAATGGCGGCGGCCGTAAGACGTGCCGAAGAAATGGGCGATCAAAGAGCAAATGTGCAAGACTTGATTGACATCTATAGCGCCGTTCAACGTGGTACGTATAAGAATCCAAATGCGGCTGAAGAAAAGACGTATCGGTGGAATCGCTTTGTCAAAGATTTTTGCGCCGACAATAAGACTAAAATTTATCCTAAAAAACTTGTTGTCGCTGCCTATCTTTGGAGAATTGTTCGTACGGGTATTGGTGAGAAAAAATACAATTCAGGGCTTTTACAAAAATATCAAAATGATTTAAAAAAGTTTGTATGACAAAAATTGAAAATTATATCGATGGAAAATTTCTGCCTCCGGAAAATAATCTTTATTTAGATAATTTCGATCCGTCCACGGCTTCCGTCTATTCACAAATTCCGGACTCAAATGCAAACGACGTTGAAAAAGCGATCCATGTCGCAGAAAAGGCATTCCCGGCCTGGGCTAATGCCCGGCCTGAATTTCGTGCGCGAATTTTATTTCGCATCTCGGAATTAATTGATCAAAATCTCGAAATGCTGGCTAAGGCTGAATCGATTGATCAAGGCAAACCGATTTCACTCGCCCGTTCAGTAGACATTCCGCGCGCGTCGTCTAATTTTTATTTTTTTGCGTCCGGGGCAATGCAATTCTCGTCTGAATCGCATAACGTTCCCGGGGGTGCTGTTAATTATACGCTGCGCCAACCGATTGGCATTGTCGGATGCATCTCGCCGTGGAATTTGCCGCTCTATCTATTCACATGGAAAATTGCGCCCGCGCTTGCCGCCGGAAATTGTGTGATCGCCAA
>JANNSF010000023.1:0-9927 GCA_031402315.1 bacterium
AATTTCATATTCATACCGGGCTTTGCGATTCGTGGCGACGGTCTTTATTTCACGCTTTTTTTCGGCCATGACTAATCAATCGTCTCCATGATCGGACGGTCTTGATGCTTTTGAAAATGATGCGTGATCATCTCTCCCACAAGTCCAATAGAGATTATTTGGAAGCCCACGAGAACCAGCAAACCTCCAAACAGCAACGCCGGCCGGTTGCCGATGGGCGTTCCCATAAACCACTCGATCGAAATCCACCCGTCAATGGCAAGCCCCGCCATCAAAAAGACCATACCGATCAATCCAAAAAAATGCAGCGGCCGCTTGACGTAGCGCGATAGAAACAATACGGTCACCAGATCTAGAAATCCTTTGATAAAACGAGAAAGGCCAAATTTGCTATAGCCGTACTTTCGCGGATGATGCTGTACCGGAATTTCCGTAATGCGGGAATACCCTTCCCATTTCGCCAGCGCGGGAATATAGCGATGGAGTTCGCCGTACAGACTCACGTCTTTTATGACGGCGTGGCGATACGCTTTGAGGCCGCAATTGAAATCGTGAAGCTTAATGCCGGTCATCAAGCGTGTAATAAAATTAAAAAACTTCGATGGAATTGTCTTCCCAATCGGATCGTGGCGCGTTTTTTTCCAGCCGGACACAAGATCGTAGCCCTCTTCAAGTTTATGAATGAGATTTGGAATTTCCGCCGGATCGTCCTGCAAATCGGCATCCATCGTGATGACATAGGTTCCGGAAGCTATCTTAAATCCCTGAGCGAGCGCATCGGACTTCCCAAAATTTTTCCTGAAGCGTATCGCTTTCACGGACGGATTTTTTTCTTTGATCTTCTTAATAACTTCAAACGAACCATCCGTCGATCCGTCGTCCACAAAGATCATTTCGTACGACCATTTCATTTTGGTTGCTTCGGCATGAATTCGCTCGGCGAGTTCATGGAGAGACTCAGCCTCATTGAGCAGCGGTATGATAATGCTTACATCCATAGATGATCCCGATTAGTTTTTTAAAATTTCGGCGTCTTTGGGGTAACGGATGATAAAAAGTGAACTCGGAAATGTCTTATCCAACTGCCGTTCCTCAAAATATAAACTGAGCAAATCCTGTTTTTGGGGCCGCGTGAGACGAACGTATCTCGGAAACCACGCGTCTCCTTCTTTATAGAATCTGGTAAATTCACGTTCCATCGAGATTTCACCGGACAAATCATAATCCACGACCTTTGAAATAGCATAGTCGGCAAAAGGATCAAACCAAATTTTTTGTTTGTGATCATGCCGATGAATGGTCATGACGTAGTAGGATTCCTCCGCCGAAAACTCCGTGAGTGAATCCAAATCGTTTTTTTGAATTTTCGGGAGACCTAAAAGCAGTCCCATCATATCATCAAAGGAAACATCCATATCAAACGTCTTACGAATTGCTCTGGGACTTGTGCTTCCAAGTGAAACGGTTTTATTCATGATATTATAAACCACATACGTTTCCCGATTGAGCGAAGCCTTGAGTCCGTCAATTCCCAAGATGCCCTCAATCTTGATATACGCCGAGTCCGGTAGCTTAAGCGCAATTTGTAAGCTAAATTGATTTCCCGACGTCGGAGATTGAACCTGAACCGTCGCCGTCGCTTTCATGAATTTTAACTTGGCCGCATTGGCCCGATGTTTCGCGACAATCGTCTCCGGCGTGATGTCTTCCGGATGAACGTTGTGCCGAACCACTTCCTTCGATCCGCCGCACGAGACGATAAGAAGGATCCATGTCGTTAGTAACGTTTTATTTAATGGTTTCAATTTTTTTCCTAATCTCCTTGGAATCCGGTGCGTTGAGTTCCAGCGCTTTTTTCCAGTATGTAACAGCGTCCCCCTTTTTATTCAGTTTAGAATAAATGTCACCCAGATGATCGGCAACTTCTCCGCTTTCGGTATTTTTTTCCCATGCGCGTTTACAAAAGTCGAGCGCCTGCTCGTACTTCCCGAGTTGAAACAAAACCCAACCCATCGTGTCCAGATAGTGTTCGCTCTCGGGCGCCTTCTGAAGCGCGCGCTCCACCATTTTTTTCGCACGATCCAGATTCTTTCCGCGCACGGCAAGATGATAACTGTAATTGTTCAAAATCGCTTCATTGTCGGGATCGAGCGCCAGAATTCTTTCAAATACCGTATCCGCTTTGAGATCGCTTTTAAGTTCCTGATACACCGGCGCCAATATGGTGAGTGCCATGATATCTCGGGGGTTGACGGTTGCTGCTTTTTCCAAGGCCAAAGCCGCTTCCTGAAACCGCTTTAATTGATACGATGCAAATCCCATGGAACGTAGGAAATCGGAATTATTCGGAGTTATCGCATCCGCTTTCTTAAAGGCATCCCAGGCCTTGTCGTAAAGGCCTTGCTGGATGGCAAGAAAACCCAAGCTGGCGTGAATCATGACGTTATCATCCTGAAGCGCCGCAAGCGATTCGTACGTCTCGATAGCCTTTGGAATGTCCTTATTAAAGCGATACGCCTGGGCGAGCGCCGACAGTACATCGGTATTATTAGGATCGCTTTTGCGCGCCTGATCGTAGGTCTCGACGGCCGCGTCGTACCGTTTATTGCGCATATAAATTTCACCCAATTTCAGCGAGAGGGAGGAATTTGATCCTACAATGTCAAGAAGGGACTGATAGTGTCTTGCGGCATCGTGTGGCTTATTTTGGATTTCGTAAATCGTGATCAGACGGTAATGGGCCGCCACGCTGCCGGCGTATTTCACACATAGCCTTTCCAGCGTCACGATCGCTTTGTCAAAATTATGCTGACGAATGTGAATATCGGCCAGTAATTCGAGCGCGTCTTCGGAAGAATCCTGTACAGCCCTTCGCAGGGAGGCCAAAGCCCGATCGTATTGACCCATGATGAGGTAGTCTTCTGCCAATGTGATATGAATGGTGCGTGCGTTGGAATCCAGAAGAAGCGCGGCCTGATAATTTTTTTCGGCGGATTCAAAATCTTCTACCAAATCATCGACAATACCGTCGACAAAACGATTCATCGCCTTGGTGTTGTAGGAACCGGACGTGCCTTCAGATTGCGATTTTTGCGAGCCCGCACAACTCCAAAAGAGTAATGCCGATGCGATGAAGATTAATTTTTTCATTACGCGGAATATATTTTTTTTTGCAGGAAATACCAAATTTATTTGACCGTTTGGGCGCCAATGCGCAAGGTGGCCCGCGGAAATTCCATTGAATGGATTTCTGCGATTACCTATCTTGACCTATGATTCGAAAACTGACGTATGAGGAACTCAAAGACCAACGCTTCACGCCGACGGAATTACTCAGCGTGGATCGGTTTCCGATCTACATTATTCTCGAAAACATCCGAAGCATGTATAATGTGGGTGCCGCGTTTCGGACGTCCGATGCCGCGTGTATCCGCGAACTTATTTTGTGCGGTTACACGGCCCGCCCGCCGCGAAAAGAGATTGACAAAACGGCGCTCGGAGCAACTGAAACCGTGCCCTGGCGCCATTTTCCGACGGCCCTGGAGTCGATCGCATATCTGAAAAGTAAAGGCGTCGCTGTTTTTGCACTGGAGCACTGCGAACAAAGTCAAGATTTGATGTCGATGAATGCAACTTTTCCGATCGCCCTGATCATTGGAAATGAAGTGGAAGGAGTCTCGGCGGAGGCGGTCGCGGCTTGTGATGGCGCCTGCGAGATCCCCATGTACGGGATGAAACAATCGCTGAATGCCTCCGTAGCCTACGGTATTGCCGTCTTTGCACTCATCGAAAAATTTGAGAAAGGCTCCTTATGAGAAAAAGCTACGTACGATTTCTATGGCTCGTTACTTTTTTTATGGCATCGCTTTATGGGCAAGACCGCGTGATCGGATTGTATGTCTCAAAGCCTTCACCGGCATCCGGAAAGCCTTTCACCGAATACCAGGCCGGGTTTCGCGGCGGATTAAAATTCTATCAGTTTTGGCAGGATAATTATGTTTACGGCGGCGGCATTGAGAGTCTGGACTTTCGAAAGGCCGATCTTCCTTCTCGAACTTTGAAACTGATCAATATTTTTGCTTTAGGTGGATATCAATTCGACCTTGACGGTAAAGTCAGGATCCTCACGTCCATCCACGCGGGCGTTTCTAATATGGATTTTGGTTTCGAAAAATCCTCCGATGTTTCACCCTCGGCAAAGGCTACCGATCGGATTGCGTTTCTTGCCGGATCCAGTATTTCCGCCATCATTCCCTTTTCATCACAATTAATCATCGAGCCGGAACTTGGCTTTGTCTCCATTTTTCATAAATTGGATGGCTATCAATTGAAGGACACTAAGGGCCAAATCCTAAAAGAAAAAGCCATTGCACCGCTGGGAATTTGGATCTTCCGGTTTGGCCTGGGATACCGATTTTGAAATGATTTCTATTCTAAATAAATCAACGGAACCAATGGGTATTGACCCCACCATTGATTTGCGGGAAGAAATTGCAAAGCTCAAGACATCTCTCAATGCCGTCCTGCTGGCTCATTATTATCAAGAGTCGGAAATCCAAGATCTCGCCGATTTTGTAGGGGACAGTCTCGAGCTTTCTCGTCAGGCCGAAAAGACCAAAGCCGATGTGATTGTGTTTGCCGGCGTCCACTTTATGGCCGAGACGGCAAAAATCTTGAATCCAAATAAACTCGTATTGCTTCCGGACCTCAATGCCGGGTGTTCGCTTGCGGACTCCTGCCCGGGCGACGAATTCAAAAAATTTCGTGAGGCCCATCCCGATCATTTTGCGATTACGTATATCAATTGCAGCGCCGAAGTTAAGGCGCTCAGCGATTTGATATGCACTTCCAGCAATGCCGAAAAATTGATTGGGCAGATTCCAAACGATACGCCGATCCTGTTTTCACCGGACAAAAACTTAGGCGCCTACCTCGCAAAAAAAACCGGTAGGCCCATGCTTCTATGGGATGGGTCTTGCATGGTGCACGAAATATTTTCCGAGAAAAAAATTGCGCAGATACAATTATCGCATCCCGATGCCGAGTTGATAGCCCATCCGGAATGCCAAGATCCCATTCTTGAAATGGCCGACTTCATTGGTTCGACAAGCGGCTTGTTGAAATATGTCCGCAATTCGAAGCAGACCAAATTCATCGTCGCGACGGAAGCCGGTATTCTGCACCAGATGCAAAAGGCTTGCCCTGAAAAAACATTTATCGCCGCCCCTCCGGATAATAATTGCGCCTGCAACGAATGCCCGCATATGAAGCTCAATACGCTTGAAAAACTGTACCTGTGCATGAAAAACAAAACCCCTGAAATCACGATGGAGGAATCGCTGCGTGCCCGCGCGCAAAAACCCATTGAGCGCATGCTCGCGATGAGTTGAGCGTTGCGCAAGCTAAAGCTTTTGGCTACCAATTTTATAATTAGTGCAATTAATGGTAGGCGCAGGCTTAAGCCTGCGATAAGGTCATCAGGGGAAGATCAATTAAACCCTTTTCCCTTGTCTAGCGTCTAACTTGCAAAACGGAAACTTATGGATAAAGAGCTGATTGCTTCCTTTCTCGAAGGCTCCGAAACGGCGTTTCGCCAGATCATGCGGCTTTATCAGGAAAGGCTTTTCGCCGTGATACTAAGCATGACACACCATCGCGAAGATGCGCTCGATATTTTGCAGGATACCTGGATCAAGGCCTATCGTGCGCTGCCGCAGTTTCGGTTTCAGAGTTCGCTTTATACCTGGCTTTGCCGAATTGCGATGAATACCGCGGTGAGCGCTTTGCGTAAGCCGAACCGTAGTGCGGAATTGCCGGATTACATTTTGGATACTCGCCCCAATCCACTCCAGATGACCATGCGACGGGAATCACACGAATATATTCACTGGGCTATCTCCGAATTGCCGGAGAAACAAAAAAT
The DNA here is from genome assembly GCA_031402315.1 of bacterium. Taxonomy (GTDB): domain Bacteria; phylum CLD3; class CLD3; order SB21; family SB21; genus JANNSF01. The sequence continues at coordinate 5,924 of JANNSF010000023.1, forward strand.
GGTTTTCATATTAAAATATCTGGATGAAAATACTTATGCGGAGATTGCCGATATCATGGGGATTTCGGTAGGGGCCGTCAAGGCCCAATGTTTCCATGCCTTTAGTAAAGTTCAAAAATTTATGCTGGAGAATTATCCTGTTAAGGAGAATATACTATGAATGAGACGATGCGAGAATTGATTTGGCGTTATTTTGAAAATGACCTGACGGACACGGAACGTCTTGAATTTGAAAAGCTTCTTTTGACCGACTCCGAGGTGCGAATGGAGCTGGAAACCATGCGTCGGACGGCTAATGCCGCCTCCGCGTATGCCAAATCTCTGGATATTTCGATTCCCCATGGCTTTGAAAATCAGGTCCTAACCAGAGCGCGAAAAAAGACGTCTAGAATCTATTACTACGCGACGGTCGCTTCGGCGGCCGCGATCTTGCTCCTCACCGTATATTTTTCGCGTGAGTCAAATTCAGAAATGAAGACGATAGCATCCGCCGATACGATTTTGAATACGATATCCAAAGATATGGAATCGCTTTCGCCCAGCTGGTTCATCACCGGCGACACCGAATGGCTTTCGAGCGATGACTACAGTGCGCCGGAAGAATTTTCATTGACCGGCGATGAAGCCAAAAAGGTACTGACTCAATTGGAATCAAGTGTCATTTTATGAGGAATTTTTATGAAATACTTACTGTGGATTAGCTTGTTGAGCGTTTTGACGCAAAGCCTCGTCGCTCAAGATGGAAATTTTCGCGATAAAGTCGCGGACATTAAACGAAAGAAATTGATCGAAACACTCGATCTCTCTAAAGACAAGCAACCGGCTTTTTTTAAAACCTACGATGGATACCGTGATCGGCGGCGCGCCTTGCAAAAAGAACGCAAAGAGCTTATGGATAGGCTATCCCACATGGCCGCCATTGCGGATGAGGTTTCCTCGGACAAAATCGCCGCCACCATCGGAGAAATTAACGCCCTGGATAAACGGATTATCGAAGAGCGGGAAAAAGTACTTGCCGAAGTGAAACCCCTTCTTACGCACGGACAATTGGCCAAGTTTGTCTTATTCGAGCAGAATTTCTCCTACAAATTGCGTGAGATGATTTTTGATGTGAGAAAAGAAAAAATGAAACATAAACTGTTTCTTGATGATGAAGACTGGCCTGACTAAAGAGGAAACAAAAGCGCCCGGTACACCGTAAGATTGCATAACTAACCTTCTTTTACGCCTATTTTTTTCGGATGCCTGTTATGTTAAAACTTCTCTATCTTAGCGCGTTGCTACTCATAAGTTGTGATCTAAATTCTCCCCCACCGGACCCGACATTTCGATCCTTTGGCCTGCCCAACGATGAAGTGGGTAATTCAATTACAGCCACAAAGGATCATAGTTTTGTGGCGGTGGGTTACACCAATAGTGTGCGCAATAATTTTGACGCCTATATGCTCAAAATCAGCCCCCACGGATTTCAGGTATGGAGTAAGACCTTTGGCGGAGATAACCTTGAACAGTTTTTTGACGTTTGTGAAACGCAAAACGGTGACCTGCTGGCCGCCGGCACGATCATAACCGATCTGACGCAGACCGATATGTATGTGGTGCGCACCGATGCCAATGGCAAATTAATTTGGTCTAGAAATCTTGGTGGCCTAAAACGCGATGTTGCATATGCTGTTGTAGAATGCCCGAATCGAGATATTTTAGTTTTTGGAACAACCAATAGCTACGGGGCCGGCGAATCGGATTTCTATCTATTGCGACTGGATCCCGGTGGAAATATTATCTGGACGAAAACCTACGGCTCCGTTTTACCGGAAGAAGGAAGGGATGTCTCTCTCGCCGCCAATGGAGACATTCTTATGACCGGCTACAGACAGCAAATCTTTATTGACCGAAATCCACGCGGTGTACTTGATTGGGATGTTTTTACGATTCGAGCAGCCTCCAATGGAGATATTGTCTGGAAACAATACTACAATGTCTCCGATCGCCCCCAGGGAACTCTTGATATTGGAAATTCAATTCTTGAAGACAAGAATGGCCGCATTCTTGTGCATGGAAGTACTCAAGGTACCGATAAACATAGTGACCTACTCATCCTTTCATCCGATCCCGACGGCGCTTTATCCTTCAGTAAGATTTTTAACTTTACTCCATTTGACGATGGCCACGATATTATTGAATTGGCCGCCGGCTTCGCTCTCGTTGGAACAACGGGACTTGAATCTAATCGTGAAATCTTATTATGTCAGATTGATTTTTCCGGCAATTTGTTGTGGAGAAAAGAGTTCGGGCATCGGGGCAATGATGCCGGTAATAAGATTATTCTGAAGGATAATGAAATTGTAATCGCCGGAACGACCAAGGACTTCGATACCGGAAAATCCAATATCGCGCTCGTTCGAGTGGATCTCGATGAAACTAATTCAAATGGTGCGTCAGTTTCTGAACCAAAATATGGAGGCGTGAATTGGTATCCGGGTCTTCTGGGAAAACCTTAGCCACCGTAGCTTTGTAGAAAATACCCTGCTGGAGTTCCGGATATATGATCTCCGACAACTCTCTTTTCAGATAACCAATTTTCTCGCCTTCCGTAGTAGCCACGCCCACCGCAAACGGATCATGCTTATTATCCGGCTCGGATGAAATAAGGAGACGTGAGCCTTCCGGCAATTCCCTAACATCGAACTCGTGATGCCGTAAACCCACGACGCGAGTAAAAAATTGGGTCTCGCTGAGATAGAACTTTCGCAATTCATCTTCAAGCTCTGTCTTTATTTTTTGGTCACTTTCGCTCAATGGTAACGGGTTTTCGGAAAATTCATCGTCTTCTTCTTCCTCATTCATCTCATCCATGCGCAGAGATTCCTCCTGGAGAAACTTATCCACCGTTTTAAGATGTAGTTTCCCGAGAAACCAGATCAAATTAAAATCAATAAAATCATGGTCCGCACGATCAAAATTCATCAGCTGATATTCCGCAAGAATATTTACTTTGAGGGCGTCGGGAAGGGCGCGCGAAAGCAATTCGCGAAGCGGCAGGAGCGCAATAACACCCATGTCCATCAGCATATCCATTTTATGAATGCCGGGATAAAACGCACCTTTGTAGAATAGAAAAATAATTTCGAGACATTCGAGAATCTCTTCGGATACGTCCGCAACGATAAGATGATCGGGTAATTCGCGATGTTCCAGAATCGTCATCTGAATCGAAGCCCGCTTGTCTAAATCCAGCGTAAAATTTTCAACGGATTCAAAATCTTCGTGATGCGTTTTTTGCGATTTTATCTTGTCCTGAAAGGAAATCTCGGTCAATAAAAGCTGCGAATACTCGGTTTGCGCGAAAGAAACATGCACATGCTGGTGTGCAAGAAATTGCTCCGGCGCAAAAAGATGCCCGGTATAGTAACGAACGATCGGAACGCGAATATGAGGCAGAGGTTTCATAAAACCATAGTACAAAAGAATCGATAGCAAATCAAGTACATCGAAAAATCCAACGGCGTCTAACCGGCCGGAATTATTTCAATTTGTCCGTAAACACTTTTTTGAATTTTTCCAATTTTGGCTTGATCACCATGGCGCAGTATGGGGCATTTCCGTTATCATTAAAATAGTTTTGATGATAGTCCTCAGCCGGAAAAAATTTTGTGAAGGCAGAAATTTCTGTGCAAAGCGGACTGCTCCAGGCTTTCGACGCATCAAGCTCTGCTTTGATTTCCTCCGCCAATTTCTTCTGCTCGGCACTGTGATAGAATATCGCGGAACGGTATTGTGTTCCGACGTCCGCGCCCTGACGATTGGGCGTCGTCGGGTCGTGCGTTTGGAAAAACGCCTGAAGCAATTCGACAAAAGAGATTACGGACGGATCGTACGTGATTTGACAAACTTCCGCATGACCACTTCTTCCGCTGCATACTTCTTTGTAGTTCGGATTTGCCGTATGACCTCCACTATAACCCGATACCACGGATTCTACGCCCTTTAATTGCTGAAAAACC
>JANNSF010000024.1:0-20240 GCA_031402315.1 bacterium
AAACTCTCCGGAGGAGGCGGAAGTATCCGAATGTGGGAAGATGAGTCTTGGGCTACACTGAAGGATATTCGTCTTTCGGACAGCTCGATGGAGGTGAATGACATCATCATCTATCCTGATAATAAAACGGCCGTTGCAGTCACCAATCAAGCGTTTCGTCTTGTTTTGGATCTTACTTCGGGAACAATTTTGCAACGTATCGACGACAGTCTCAACTATGGCGTAGCTTTGGAGATGTCACCGGATGGAAACGTTTATGCCTGCGGTAATGGGAATTCCTGGCTCGCAATAAGCCGTGATCACGACATTCGACTATACGATGCCGCGACTCATAAATTAATTCGCAAACTAATTGGGCATCGCCTTCCGATCACCCGAATCAAATTCACGCGGAATGGTCAAATTTTGGTCAGTTCCAGTTTGGATGGAACCATTAAGTTTTGGAATCTAAAAAACAGTGAAGTGACGACGCTTATCGGGGCTTCGGATGATACGTATGCGATGGCTACGGAAAACGGGAATTACATGACTTCAAAAGCCGGACGGGAACTCGTCGCATTTCGAAATACCATGCGACTCATGACGTTTGAACAATTTGATCTCACGTTCAATAGGCCGGATATTATTCTGGGACGATTAGGCTTTATTTCACCCGACCGATTATCGGTATATCAAAAGGCCGCTCAAAAACGAATATCGCATTACGCGAGCGCTACCAAAAATGACTGGTCTAGACAAGACGGTCCTGAATTGAAAGTTTTGACCGAAACACCGCCGGAAACCTCGGATCGCATCGTGAATCTAAAAATTACGATTCGTGACGCGTCCCGTAATTTGTCTCAACTATTTATTCGTGTAAATGATGTGCCCATGTATGGCAGAAGCGGTCTCAGTCTACGAGACCGAAAGAGCCGCACCGCGGAAATGAATATCCCTATCGTGCTTAGCCCCGGAAAAAATCGAATACAGATCTCTGCCGCCAACCAATTGGGAGCCAAATCGCTGCCGGAGATCTTTGAAACAACCTTCATCGGAGTGCCGGAGCCCTCCGACGTGATTGTGATTGCGGTCGGCGTGGCAAATTACAAGGATGCCGATTACAATCTGACCTACTCCGGAAAGGACGCGAATGAATTGTCTTCCGTTTTCCAGTCGCTCGGGAAAAATTCGAGCGGAAAGTATGAGAGTATTTTGCTTATTGATTCCAATGCGACGCGTGAGAATATCAAATCGGTACGCAAGCGACTTTTGGCAACCAAACCCAACGATCGTGTTGTTTTGTTTTTTGCGGGACATGGACTTCTTGATGACAAACAGGATTGGTACTTTGCGACGCATGATATTGACTTCAATAACCCTTCGGCGCGCGGCCTGTCTTATACCGAAATCGAAAATCTGCTTGACGGAATTCCGGCACGGCGACGTCTCGTGCTGATGGATGCATGTCACTCCGGAGAAGTAGACCGGGAGTCTCCGGGTATGGTATCCGGAGGTGAGTTGGATCGTGTAGCCGGAACCTCAGCACGTGGAGTACGGATTAAAAAAATCGGATCGGGTGAATTAGCTACTCAGACCATAAGTTCGCGCGGGTTCAAACCCACAAAGCCGGGAACCGCGGGGCTGCAGAACTCTTTTGAACTCATGAAGGAAATTTTTGCGGATCTCCAGAATGATATCGGCGCTACAGTTATAAGTTCCGCAAGCGGAACTGAAGTCGCTCTCGAAGGAGGCGAATGGAAAAATGGAGTTTTCACCTACGCGGTTCTGCAAGGATTGGCCTATAGAAAGGCCGATATCAATTCCGATCGTAGCATCCGTTGTTCAGAACTCCAATCGTACGTCATGAAATCGGTTCGGTTTTTGACGGACGGAAAGCAGACGCCGACCGCACGAAAGGAAAAGCTGATTGACGATTTTGAATTGGGAGAATTGCACGTTGACCTTGATCCCAAAGATTGGCGACTGCAGTAGAGGATTGACTAAAGTCCCATGATCTCATGTTCGTGGTATCAATTGCTGCACAATTGATAACAATTTGTATTGAATTTGATTTCGTTTCAATCTAAGTTTCATTGCTTATCCGATACATATCTTAACAAGACAACCTAACCAACTGGAGAGAAAAATGATTTCAAAATCACTTCGTGTTTTATTGCTGACCACTTTGTTATCCTCCGCCCTTTGGGCACAACACAATCTCACCGGAACGATCAAAAGTGACGTCGGAGAACCTCTCGTCGGAGTCAATATCCAGGAAAAAGGCACACGCAACGGTTCGATTTCCAATACGGAGGGGAAATTTAGTCTGCGCGTTTCTTCCGGCGATGCGGTTTTGATCATCACCTACATCGGTTACGAAAGGCAAGAAATTAGTGTAAGCGGTCAAACTGAAATCAACATTGCTATGAAGGGTTCAGCCCTTCAATTTGGAGAAACGCAAGTGGTTGGTACGCGGAGTTACAATCGTTCCGTGGCATCGACACCGGTTCCGGTGGATGTCATTGATATGCGTGATACGCCGTCAAAAATCGGTATTCCGGATATGAATCAGTTGATGCAAATTGTCGTTCCGTCGTTTAACTCCACTAAGCAATCGGGCGCCGACGGCGCGGATCACATTGATCCCGCATCACTTCGCGGTCTTGGACCGGATCAAACGTTAGTCTTAATTAACGGCAAGCGCCGTCATCAATCTTCGCTTATTAATATTTTCGGAACGCGTGGACGCGGAAATACGGGAACCGATTTGAATACCATCCCTGCCGCCGCGATCGAACGTGTTGAAATTTTACGTGACGGCGCAAGCGCACAATACGGCTCGGACGCTATTGCCGGTGTTATGAATATTGTTCTGAAAAAATCAGTCGGCGAATTTACCGGGTCCGTCAGCCAGGGCTTCAACAATGCCGACCCCGGCATTAAGTCCATTAAGGCGGACAAAACATTGGACGGAGCGACGACCAATCTCAATGCCAATTATGGTGTGGCATTGGGCAAAGAAGGATTTGTAAATTTCACCACAGATTTTGTCACGCACGGCAGGACCAATCGTTTTACCAATCCAAAAAAATGGCCGGATAATTACCGCACACAGTTTGGCGACGCCAGCTCCAATAACCTTATTCTGTTTGCCAATTCCGCCTATCCCATCAGCAAAACAACAAGTGTTTATGCGTTCGCCGGCCTTGGCTATCGTGCAACCGATGCGTTTGCGTACACGCGCGAAGCAGGAAGCGAGCGTAACGTTGTAGACATTTATCCAAATGGATTTAATCCACACATCACCTCGGTGATCAACGATTATTCACTCTCCGCCGGTGTGCGAACAAAACTATCGGGTTGGGATGTAGATGTGAATAATACCGTCGGAACCAATAAATTTAGCTACACCATCAAAAAGACACTAAATGCAACTCTGCTGGCAGCGTCTCCAACCAGTTTTGACGCGGGCGGCTTTCAACTAACGCAAAACACAACGGGAATTAATTTTTCTAAGTTTTTCCCGTCTATTCGGAATGGTCTCAATATGGCCTTCGGATCGGAATTTCGTATCGACAATTATCAGATATTTGCCGGAGAGGCGGGATCCTATAAAACGTATGGAAAAGTTGTATTCAGTATCGATGGCGCGGACACGACGTTTCGTCCCGGCGGATCACAAGGATTCCCGGGCTTTCAGCCGTCTAATGAACTAAGCAAGAATCGAACGAACACGGGCGCCTACGCGGATGCCGAGCTTGATATCACCGACAAATGGCTTGTTGCGACCGCCGCGCGTTTTGAACACTACAGCGATTTTGGAAGCACGGTCACGGGAAAATTTGCCAGCCGCTATAAAGTTCTGCCTGACCTGGTTATTCGTGGATCCGCCAGCACAGGTTTCAGAGCACCCTCGCTTGCACAAATCTATTTCAATTCTACGTTCACTGATTTTGCCGCCGGTGTCGCTATTGATAAAGTTGTCGATCGAAACGGTGGCCCTATTGCAAAAGCACTGGGAATACCGAAATTGAAAGAGGAACAAGCGATCGATCTCAGCGGTGGAATTACTTATAGTCTGGGAGAATTTTCATTTTCCGCCGACGGTTATTTGGTCAATATCAAAGACCGAATTGTCTTAACAGGCGGATTTGCGGATGACGATCCGGACATCGCAGCCGACCTTCAGGCGCTTAATGTCGGCGCGGCACAATTTTTTACAAATGCCATCGACACAAAAACCCAAGGAATCGATCTGGTCGCCGGTTGGGCCACTCATTTTGGCTCGCACAAATTCCAGACAACGTTTGCTGCCAATTTTAACAAAATGTCGGTCAGCGACGTTCATACCAATAAGAAGCTAGCGGGCAAAGAAGACATCTACTTTGGTCGCCGTGAGAAACTTTTTCTCCTCGCTTCCGCTCCCGGTAAAAAAGCCAATTTGACCTTTGATGACAAAGTCGGAAAATTCGGCGCCAATCTGCAATTTGTATACTACAGCTTCGTAAAACTTGAAGACTTTTCGGCGAATACGGATTATTACAAACAGAGAATTGTCACAAACCTAACGTGCAGTTATGAATTGACAAAAAATCTCGTCCTCTATGCCGGCGCGGCCAATTTGCTCAACACGTACCCTACTCATCAAAATCCAGCGGATTCGGAGACCGGTGGCGTCTGGGATGCGGTACAGATGGGGTTCAGCGGCGCGATGTACTTTACGAAACTCAATTACCGATTCTAATCGAATCTTGCTTTCACAAAAAAACCTCGGTCAAAGCCGAGGTTTTTTTATTACCGAGTTCTTAAATTTATTTTTCATGCTACTTGGTGGCAGTGGAAGTTTTGCTTCTCAAACACGTGAACCTATTTTTTTTTGACGCTGAATCAAGTTTTATCGTACGACGTCATACTCGTAAACGCCTCTAGATCGGAGAGAGGAATGCGATTTTTAAGCCTTCAAGAAACGACGCCGCGACCTTTCTGAAAGGAGCGTTAGACAAATACATCATTGCGGACCCTGCGCTTCGACATGCGCGAGACCATATTATTGATCGTAATGCGAGTCATGAAGAGTGGACTAACCGCGTCGATATGAAAATAGCCCATGAAATTAACTCTGAGTCCTAAATTAGGAAGCGTTGAAATATCGCTCGATATTTTAAATGTCGGACATCTGCTTAATGATTCTTGGGGCCGAAAATTATGTCGTTGTCAATCAACTTGATCAACCGCTGGTCTTTCGTGGCTTGCAATCCGGGACGAATCGCCCGGTATTTTCATTCACCACGCGCAAACGTTTTGCGCTCAATACATTCGATTCGCGCTGGCAAATTATGTTCGGCGTGCGCTAATTGTAAAAATTACAGTCCGTACTGCGGATCTTCGTTTCGATTAAGAGATTTGTTCTATTAGCTTCGCTTCAAGGCGAACCAGAATACGGCGCCCCGACCCTTCCCTTCTGAGGTGACGCCAAACGTTGAGCCCATGGCCTCCGCTACACTTTTCACAATAGCCAGTCCAAGTCCCGTCGATGATTCTCCATCGGTCGGCCTGGCGCTCAGTCTTTGAAATTCGTGAAACGCCAGACTGAGGTCTTTGTCGGTCAGGCCTTGTCCTTGATCCTTCACCGACACTTTGATGTGATCCTCTTGAATTTCATAATTGATCCATACTTCGGAATTCGGGTGCGAGTATTTTAAAGCATTCCCGACCAGATTCATAATAATACTATCAAGCCCTTTCTCGTCGTAGCGCACCGGTGGAACTTCCGTTTTATTATGAATGATTCGAATTGCCTTCTTGTTTGCCAGTAGCCGCAGACGCTGAAGGCACTTGTCAATATACGGAACAGGATTCGCATGGATCAATTGAAGCCTGAGAGCGCCTTGTTGAATCTGACTCACGGTCAGCATCTCGTTAATAGAATCGCACATCGAAAACGCCGTCTCTTTAATCATGTCGGCAAACTCCACGGCTTGCGATTGCTTCATTTGGACTAACGTATTACGAACAAAATCGATGGAACAGGTAATGACGGTCAAGGGGTTTTTCAGGTCATGGACGACCGTGCCGGTAAATCGTTGGATATCCTTATTCTTTCGATCCAGTTCATGATTTTTCTCGATCAATGTTTTCGTAAGAGCGGTAAGTTTGATCGCAGATCTCATGCGCGCCTGAAGTTCAAGAGGATCAACGGGTTTATTGATGTAGTCCATCGCCCCCGCGTCAAGACACCGTGACAACATTTCCTTATCCGTTTCGGCCGTAAGCATAAGCACCGGCGTCAATTCAAACCGTTGATCGGATCGGATTGCCCTTAGAGTCTCCAATCCATCCTGCTTCGGCATGTACAAATCAAGCAGTATCAGATCGGGCGAACGATATTCTAGGACATCGTGAATGCGCAATGAATCGGACAACGCATAGTAGTCAAAACCAAACCGTTCTAGAATCTCTTCGATGACGTTGACGTTATCATTATTGTCGTCGACGATCAGCACTAATGGCCGAATCGTTTTTAGATTTTTCATCAATCGGTCTCCTGTGGCTTCGAAAGTACATCTATGAGCTGTCTGAGTTCCTTTTGAAAAAGACTCTCGTTGCGTTTTCTATACGTATGAAGCAGCGCTTGAATTTTGATTTTCACCACGCCGGAAGTTTCGGTCATCAATCCTTCCAGCGCAAATTTAATATCCTTGCTTTGAAAAAATTTCAAACTCTCCAATTTTTTCATCCTCATTAGAATCTCATCTTTTGAAGGCAATTGACTACTATCATCAATTCCCCTGTTGTCGAACCATGGCGTAATTCCGTATTTTTCAAGCATCACTTTCAAGACGCGCTCATCAATCGGTTTTGAAATGTAATCGTCAAAACCCTTTGCCAGCAATAGTTCCCGATCACCTCGCATGGCTTTTGCCGTTATGGCAATGACCGGAAGCGAAATAAGATCGGCGTCTTGTCTTATATGTTTCAAGGCTTCCTCGCCGTCCATCGTCGGCATCATGATGTCCATGAGAATAACACCCGGTTTGAATTGCCGGCACCATTCCAGAACCGCATTCCCATCGCCCACAATGTCATAATCAAAATTCTGGAGTATTTCGCGATAGAGTTTTTGATTGGACTCCTCATCTTCGGCGATCAAAATTGATTGAGGACGATTGGAAAGACTACGATTTTGATCGAACGGGGATGCATTCGGTATGGATTCAATTGCGCTGACGTTGGATGATTCCGCAAGTTGGTCGCCAAGGCCTAACTTAAAACGAAACACGGAACCCTCTCCAAAAACAGACTCCACCCGTAGATCACCGCCTAGTGCATCTATGATTTGTTTACAAATGGACAAACCTAGTCCGGAACCTATTTGTTTACTTTTGTCGCGATTAACTTGATAAAATTCTTCGAAGACCGACTCGATGTGTTCCGGTTTTATTCCGATGCCGGTATCCTTGACCGTAAAGAGAATTTCCCGTTCGGCTTCTCGATAGTCCAATTCGACCTTCACATAACCCGACGAAGTAAACTTGATTGCGTTGCCGACCAGATTGGTCAAAACCTGGAAAACCTTGGTTTCGTCGGAATAAATAGACGACGGTAGCTTTGGATCAAAACGAATGGAGAAGTCTATCTCCTTACCCTTCAAGAGCGGCTCAATCGTATCTCGAATGGACGCCAAATTCTTTAGAGCGAAAGCGTCCTTGCGCACGCGAATCTTTCCCGCCTCCACTTTGGATAAGTCAAGCACATCGTCAATCAGAACCATCAGACGCTTTCCGCTTCGGCTAATCGTTGCCGCAAAGTCACGAACCTTCTCGTCCTTGTGATGCGTCAAAATGTCGGAGAATCCAAGAATGGAATTCATCGGAGTCCTTAGTTCATGACTCATATTGGCCAAAAATTGTGATTTAAGACGATTGGCTTTTTCCGCTTCTTCTTTCGCTTCGATCAAACGCTGCTGAGTCTTTTCCTTCTCGGCAATCTCCGTCTGCAATTGTGCGTTAGCATCCTGGAGTTCGTGTGTGCCTTCCTTGACGAGGTCGGCCAAGTGGTCCCGGTAAGATTTTAGAGAATTTTCCCGTTCCTGAATTTCAGAAAGCATTCGGTTAAACGACCGCGTAAGATCGCCGATCTCATCGTCGTAAAAGTGTGGCGCTTGCACATCATACTTCATGTCGCGTGAAACTTGTTTGGCGGTTTCCGCCAAGCGGATAATGGGTTTTACCATAACCTGTTGAAGTTTGGATGCCATCAAAAAAGCCGCCAGAGTGACCAATAGAATAAGGGCGCCGACAACGAATATATCCTGTCTAAGTTTGTCTGTGATCGAATTCAGATCAGACTGTAATCCGATAACGCCTATTTTTCGATCACGCGACTGGATGGGCTGAATGATCATAACGTCCCCGTCCGACCAATAAACTCCTTCATGTTTTATATTAGAGTCCGCAAAATCGTGTGTTTTAAGATCGTCACGGGTGTAGTCTGCGAAAAGAAGGTCGTCTTTCGTGAAAAGCTTGGCCGACAAAATAGATCTCCGGCTTTTGAGAGTGGAGAGCACGTCATGAGCGCCTCCCGCATCGTCAAACTGCAAAGCCGCTTTACAATTATCACCCGTGATCGTGACCAGAACGCGCAACTCTTCTTCCAGAGACGTCCGATAGGCGACCGTATCATACACGACGAAAGCGATGGAAGCTAAAAGCAACGCCGTCATGGTAACGGCCATGATGATCGCCATGAGCTTTTGTCGTATCAATAACGATTTAAAGGAAGGCCGTTTCATTTTTGTGACTTTGCGAGCGATAAAAGGCGAAAACTCATTTTAAGCCCGGCTTCATCGACCCGCTCCTTATTGATGTCAAATCGAACTTTGGTATCGCCGCCTAATTCCGTTGTATAAAACTGGATCATCCCACCGAGTCCCGTAAATCCTTCCATATTGCTGACCGTCAAAACAGGCCGGCGATCAAGCGTCTCAATAATGGACTTTACCCGTGACGCTTCGGATGCGGTAATATAAAGAATGGAACAGTTTTTAAGGTCTTCGATTCGATACGATTTCCGAACCGAAAGAATTTTATTGCCGATCAATGAACCATCAACCGGTGCGAATGCATTACCGAATTCATCATCCCCAAGAATTCCGATGACTAATGTATCTCGTGATGCCCGATCCGGCCAATTCACAAAGTCTATGAAATTGTAAATATAACTCGCTTCAATTTCATAGGCCTTATACGTCTTTCGATCATCCTGTGCAAAAACATCATCGATGCCGACGACAGAAAAAAAAGTTAAACAGCAGATCGCCCTATATGTATTTATTGATCGCATTATTAGAACGTGTATTGCGCCCCCAGTCTGATTTGACGGCTATTTCCGGCGATACCCTGCGGCACAAAAATCCGGTCGTCCGTAAAATAGTACTTCTGATTCAGTACGTTTCGGACGTCCAGATTTATCGTTAGGGTTTGCCAGATATTTTTCGCCATGAATCTGGCATTCAAGATCGTATAGGGAATAAGATCGATGCGTTCGAATCGGACATTGGGAGTTTCCAGAGCGGGAACATCGTTCCATCCGAATCGGGAGTTTCCATTGACATTCAGATTGAATTTATCCTGATTCAAATTCACCGCAAAATTGAGCGCATGTCTGGGAATGCCAAAGACCGGATCTTCCTTGTCGGCTATTTTTTCGTCTTCTGAATCGGTATACGAGTAATTGCCGGAAATCGAAATCCAATTTTTCGGCGAATAGCGTATGCCGGCCTCCACACCTTCCCAGTCGCGACTTCCCGCATTTTTCCACTTCGATTGCGTTGGAACTCCAGGGATATCCACTTGGCGAATAACCTTCTGCACATCGTTGTGAAATACATTCAATGACAATAAAAGGTTCGGGAAGGGTTTTGACGTCACTTGAAATTCGATCGTCTGAATTGTTTCCGGCTTGAGATTGGGGTTTTGAATCAACCGTTTGCCGCCAATAACGCTGAAGTCGCTCTGGTTCGTTTCAATAAACGTCGGCGCTCGAAATGCCGTTCCATACATACCCTTTAATGTCCACTGATCACTTGGCCGATAGACCGCCGTAACACGCGGATTGATGCTATTTCCAAAATCACTGTACCGATCAAAACGCAATCCGCCGGTGAAATTCAATACCTTCCACGGAGACCATGTATGTTGCAGAAACGCCGCATAAACTCCCCGGCTTTCTTTTTTGAAAACTGTATCTAACGTATCGTCCAGCGTCACGGTATCGAAAATACGATCCCCGTCCTTATCGAGTATACCGGTGGAATTGTCTATAGTATAAATAAAATCCTTCTGGAGATTAAAACCGACAACGGTTTGGTGCCCTTTCCTAAAATTTAATTCTGCGAAGGATTCTATATTCACCGTAGAAGTGCCTAGATCCGATTCAAAAATACTGACGCGGCCGGGAGGATCGAACCCCGGGTAAAGTACGGTTCGAAAATTTTCAAGTTTGTAAACGTTTTCCGCTTCGTGGGAGGCAAAGCTGGCTAAGGCCGTAAAATGGTGCTTTTTCAAAAAATCATTTTCATACCGGGATCCAATACGAAAATTGGTGGCGATGTGCTCATTAGGATTAGTTTCGCGTTTGAACGTCGTGCCGGAGCCCCAATGGTTAGAGCTTTGAGAGTGGTTGTAATAACCTTCTATCTCAATTTTTTTGTAGGTAAGCGTCGTTCCAAAATTATAGACGAGAGTCTTTTCAATATTTCGTTGGCCTGAAAAATTACGCGGCACAAAGTTTCCGGACGTCGTATCAAGTACCTCCTGATGGACATTACGCTGAGAAATCGCGTCGTTCAGACCATAGACGCTTGCGTAGACAATGGCGCTCGCATCAGGAAATAAATATAACTTTTGACTGCCATGGAGATAAAGATTGCCGCGCAATCCTACGAGCGCGGAAAACGTAGATTGTTTGACTTCGTTTGGCCGAAAGGGGATTAGATTTACAACCGCCACAAAAGCATTCGCGCCATAGAGAGAACTGACGGGGCCGCGCACCACTTCGATTTGCTTCATATTATCGAGCATATAGTCGGGATTAAATGCGACTGCGCCTCCGGAGATCCCGTCATTGAGCCGCTGTCCGTTATATAAAAATAAGATTCCCTCGGATTGCGTTGCCCCGCGCACGTAGATGTTTTTCTGTTGACCGCTTTGAATGGATTTTCCAACGGTAAATCCCGGAACAAAATTGAGCGCCTCGCCAAGAGTCGTGAATCCCATATGGTCCATATCCTCACGTGTGATGACAAAAACTGCCGCCGGAGCCTCGTCCGAAGTGGTTGAGGATTTCATTCCGGTAGAAATTTCTACACTCAGATTCATTAGGTCTTCAATCGAGAATCTGAATATACTCGTTGAATCCTGAGCCATGAGTTTGGACGAAACACATAGCAGAAAGAATCCTGTTAAGAACCTTAGTTTTGTATTAGCCATGATGAGGCTCCAACAAAAATTCATTATGATAATCATGATGGTTCTCTAAGTATATATCCCGCGCCTCGGCGCGTGTGGATGAGCGGTCGACGAGAACCGCAATCCAATTTGCTTCGCAATTGCGCGACGTGAACGTAAAGCGTATTCGTGCCGCCGTCAAAATCTACTTGCCAGACATGGTTCGTTAAAGTCGCGTACGTGATAAGACGATTTCGATTTCGAATGAGAAATTCCAAAATCGCAAATTCTTTGTTAGATAATTCTAATGAAATCCCACTGCGTGTGACTCTCCGTTCCTGAATATTCATTTCCAGATCGTCGATCTTCAATGTTTCTATGGGTGCATGACGCCTGCGAAGCAAAGCCTGAAGACGGGAGGCTAATTCTATAAATGAAAAAGGCTTAGTCAGATAGTCGTCGGCTCCGGAATCCAGCCCTTTCACTTTATCGCCAAGAGTATCTTGTGCGGTCAGGAATAGGATAGGAATATTCGACCCCTTCTTACGAATCTCTTTGCAAACGCTAATGCCGTCCATACCGGGAAGTTTCCAATCCAAAATTACGATATCGTAACTTGTAATCTCAAATTCCTCCAGCCCGGTTTCCCCGTCCCCAAAGACATCGACCGCAAATCCATCTTGAGTAAGTCCCTGTTTCAGAAAGTGTGCGAGCCGTTCATCATCTTCAATCACCAGAATTCTCATTTCTACTCCTGTGTTACTTTTTAATATACGCCTCACACGAAGCCTCTCCAAGCATAAACTACTGTTATAAGTAAGTTTAATGGAGGCTTAAGCTGAATTTAAGATTCAGGTATTAGTTTTATAATTGTATATGCGTCATTCTAATCATTAATGATCAAGCTGGATTTTGACACAACAACGGCTGTTTTTCAAAATGTCTTTAATGTAATTGAAATGAAAATCCGACAAGTTAATTCATCTTACGTGCTATTCCTGTTTTGTGCTGTTTTTGCGTGTTTACAGGCATCGGCTCAAGAGATTCAGGATTTACAACAAGAATCCAACTTAAGCAACCGTGACCGGCGCAACCAAAACGGTTTGCCGATCGCCCATCTCAGCGGATTGAAAACTCAAATACACGGTGTAGTTATCGACGCGAAGACCGGCGAACCGGCATATTTCGCTAATCTCATTCTGCTCGAAATTAGAAAAGGAGTTTATTCGGATGCCAAGGGTCGTTTTCTATTTCGGAATGTTCCTTACGGATCGTTTACACTTCGCTGTACATCTTTTGGATATCAAACCGTTGAAGCGCCGATTTTTTGCGACCGTGAGTTATTGCAGGTTGATACCATTCGTCTTGAGCCGAGCGATTTGCGGATGGATTCACTCATCATTACCGCCAATCGTGAAACATGGCGCATCAGTGATAAAAAATTGAGAATTCAGCCCGGCGTTCGCGTTCTCGATGCCAAACGACTCAATTCTGCACCCGGGATACTTGAACCGGATCTTTTTCGTGCGTTACTGACTTTACCCGGAGTGACCGCAAGCAATGACGTGTCTAATGAACTTTATGTGCGCGGCGGTACTCCCGATCAAAACCTCATACTGCTTGATCGTGCCGTCGTCTACCAACCTTATCATTTATTTGGGATTGCCGGAATTTTTAATACGGATTTCATTGACCATGTTAATTTTTCATTGGGTGGTTTTTCGTCTCAATATGGCAATCGATTAAGTTCGGTGATTGACGTTCGCACGAAGTCAGGAACTCCGAAAACTTTCACCGGAAGCGGAACCGTCAGTCTTTTAAGTTCAAAATTGACCGTGGAAGGAAAGCCTGCCAAGAACTGGTACTATCTCGCGTCGGTGAGACGCACGTATCTTGATTTCGCCACCAAGGCCGTCAAATGGGTCGGCCTGGCGCCGGAAGCAATTCCGTACCGGTTTTATGACGGTTTGGTAAAAATAGAATTTACTCCTTATCCATCGGATCGTTTTGGCGGTTCGGTGTTTTTTTCTAACGATTGGTTTCGGCGCGACGTGAAGACCTATCGTTTTACGGAGGACCCGACGCCAATTCGCCTTCCAATGTACTATGCCAGACAGAATGCAATGATATGGGGAAATTTCAATCTTACAGGCTTTTGGGAACACAGAATGCACAACGGTTTTTTGTCGACGGTCACCGTTTTTCGCTCACAGGCCACGACGGATATTGATCAAAACAATTTTTGGACGACCACGTCAGGAGCTTCCGATTCGCTGATCCAACTTAGAGACAGCCTCAACACCGAAGGCCGGGCAGAACCTTTTGACGCCAACAATAAAATAACCGAGAGCTCCATTAAGTGGGATGTCGAAATACCGGTTTCGAGGAATCACGAACTGATTGCCGGAGCTGAAATTTCTCAGGTCAATTTTTCGTATTGGTGGGAATTCTTAGATGCGGCAGTGAATAGCGAGCTCCAGGTCTTTTTTGATGGGGCGACGGACTCGCTTAACTATCGTCAAAAGGTCACGAATCTTGCATTCTACCTTGAGGACATCTGGTCGCTTGGCGATTGGACACTCAAGCCGGGCGTACGTGTCGAACATTTCGGCAATGCCAAGAATGGCTGGACATTGTCTCCCCGATGTGCGGTACGTTACGATCTCACACCCGAACTTGCGATCAAAACAAGCGGAGGACTTTACTACCAATCGTTATTTACGTCCCGTGAACGGGGTAATGTTGGATTTTTGGAAATACCATTTTCAACATCGTCCATGCCATTACAAAAAAGTATTCATGGAATGCTCGGCGCCGAATATTTTCCGACGCCCGATGACAAATGGACAATAGACCTCTACTACAAATCGTTTTCTCATTTGTATCGTAATCAAATCAATAACTTGCCCCGGCCGGTTTTTTTGGAAGGCTCGGGTAATGCCTACGGAGGTGAATTGAGCTATCGTCATACCGGGAAAAAATTCAGTTGTGAAGTGGCCTATGTCCTGGCGTGGACTCGCCGCACGTTTGTAAACCAACCCTATTACCCGCCGTACGACCAGCGGCATATTATCCAGATTCTGGCCACCAAAAGCCTGCCAAAAAATTGGACGCTTGATGCCCGGTGGGTTTTGAACAGCGGACGGGCCTATCGCCCAAGTCGCTTCACGACCAACTATTACGATTACGACCCGATTACGCAGTCGTACCGGCATCGCATTAATGGCGAGTTTAGCCTCAATCATATGAATTTTAGCGGGCGATTTCCGGTCTATCATCGTCTGGATATAAGTCTCGTCAAAACGATCCATTACAAATCCTGGACATTGAAGCCCTTCATCAATCTGATCAATGCCTACTATAAAAACAATCCTTTGTTTTATGCCAATCTATATAATTACAATAACTATGAACTCAGTGATGAACCTATCCCGCAAAAAAAGAGGGTTGATAAAAGGAAAGCTTTTGGCATTCCTGTTATTCCATCTTTTGGCGCACATTTTGAGTTTTAAAATGATGAAAGAAATTAAACACTTCCTTTACCTCACGATTGTGGTCTTTTCTAATATCACCTGTTCCGGGGATCCATCCGCCGGTAATAGCAATGACTTTGTCGGAGTGGCCGGAGTGTTGGATGCAAGAGTTCGAAAACAGTCTGTAAGTGTTTCGCGGGCGCTCAATCTTGATGTCCATGATGGCCTCCCGGATCCTGCCACTCTATTTATCTCCGGCGCCGACGTTACAATTTCCACAGACAATCATGTCGCTTATCTTACCGAATTTTCGTCCGGATTTTACGAGACGGATTCGACCTTTATCGTGGTTCCCGGACAGACCTATCGAATTGACGTCAAGGTTCCGGATGGTCGAACTCTGTGGGCTGTAACGACCGTACCTTTTGCCCCGGTACTTGATCCGGCATCCAAACGCGATTCGATGATCGTCTTATATACGGCCGATACCACGTTTAATGACAGTACCTATACCGTTCATGAACGGGTCGTTTCGGATCCGGTCACATTTTTGTGGAACGGCGTCTTCGATGGCGGCTATCATTTTTCAATTGACGACGACACGATTTGGGTAAACGGCGATTTGATCGAAAACCCGAGTCGTCCTATGTTTACCACCGGATGGATTATCTCAACGGCATCCATGACGCTTTTAGACAATCACCAGATCAATGGCCGGCTTTGGCGTTGGTTTTCTTTCATTCCAAGAAAAGAAAATTATGAAGTCGATGCCTCCGTGCGAATATTAGTTATGAATCCGGATTACTTCGATCATCGTAGACATCCTGAGACCGCTTCGAATATCCACGGTGGCTTTGGTTATTGGGGGGCTGTCAATTTTTATAAGCGACGAATTCATGTGAGCGCCATCAACATCAAATTGTAGAGGTATTTTCAAATTGAAGCGAACAATTCTCATTCTCACGTCCTTGTTTATTTCCTGTGAGTACATCCCAAACGACGACAAAGGCCCGGCGTTGAGCATCGTGCCGACTATTTTATTTGGATCCAGTTCGGATGAAATATCGTACGGCATTGAAGCGGGCGATGATGGCAATTACATAGTGCTAGGAGAAAAGGATAACAAAGGTTATTGGCTTAAGTTGACGCCTAACGGCGAAACGGTATGGACAAAAACATTGGACAGCATTGTGGCGTTTTCTGCTAAAAAGATCAGCGGTGGTTATGTGATCAGCGCCTATACCAATGGGTCGTCCGGACCGCCTCGGCCAACGGTGATTGCAATAGGAAATGCCGGCAACGAACTCTGGCGCCGCGAAGGCTTGTCCACAATAGTTGAAGTCCTCTCCGATGGTAGCCTGATTTCGGATGGTTTCATCGGTAGGCAAAGAGTTCTGACAAAAACAGATGCTATGGGCTTTCCATTATGGCAGAGATTTTTTCAAATTCCGGGTGGAATAACAATGGTAAGGCCTGACGGATTTTGGCTTTTTTATGAACAGTTAAAGCCGGGCCGCTTCCACGAGTTTAGTCAAACCTATTATGTCAAAACCGATTTCAACGGCGATTCGCTAGGTGTTTTTAGTTTGGATTCTACTGCGTATGGAAGTCTGGCTGAGGGCGATCACGGCGAGAATTTTTTGGCCGGTTATAATTATCCTGATTTACCCTCGTATCAACTGAATTTGGTTTTAAACAAAATCGACAGCTTGGGCGAAGTTCGGGTCGTGCAACGCATTCCCACATTTAGCACCGGTGAACTATTCATCAAACAAGTGAACGACGGTTCGTTTTGTATTATAAGCAAGTGGTATGACGGAATTATCTTTCTAAAATTCAGCGCGGACGGAACTTGGCTCGGAACAAAGGTTTACGACTCCGGGTTTAACCTGAACGTAACCGGAATTGTGGTCTTGCTATCCGGAGAGGTTGCCGTCACAGGAACCGCGATATACAATAGAAATGAGCGCGATATCTTTATTATGTTGTTTGATTCCGATGGCATATTCATTCGTTAGTTTGAATTCCGTAAGAAGAAAATTAGGTTTTTACCACTCCATTTTTTTTGTTTTTCTTCAGTCCGTCGGAATTTTCATTTCACTCAATAGATTTTTTGCTTCGGAGAAATACTGCATAACCCACAAAATGTATCGTACGTCGACGCCGATCGAACGGCTATAGCGTTCATCCCACGCAAAATCATTGATCGTCGCTTCGAAGGTTCGATCAAAATTGAGTCCGATCAATTGCCCATACGCATTCACTACCGGGCTTCCGGAATTCCCACCCGTGGTGTCGGGATCGTACAGCATAGCGACCGGAACGTCATTCGTATTGGGCAAACGGTATCGTCCAAGAAGACCGCCCTTCCACAGCGCGATTAGCTTCGGCGGCGTCTCCCAAAATTCACCCGATTTTGTTTTCTCGACGACGCCGGAAAACGTCGTTTGCGGCTTATAATAAATCGCATCGGCCGGTGCATAGCCCTTTATTGTTCCATACGTCACGCGCATTGTGAAATTCGCGTCCGGTACAAAATCCTTCTTGAGAAATTCGCGGCGAACCTCCGTCAAAAGTGCGTAAAGCCTGTTTAGCTCGGCATCCGCTTTAGACCGTGTCGCACGAACCTGATCGCGTGTTGTGAGCAGGGTGCGCGCCAGTTCAAGAAAAATATCATTGTCTGTCAGGATCTTATCCGCGGGTTTATTGAGCAACGCTTTCACAAAAAGTGAATCGGACAATTTTGATTTACTGAATAGCTTCGAAACAACCTTATCGAGCGAGGCAGGCAATTGCCCGGGATTAATCAATTTATCCAACCCTGTAATACTCTTTTCACGAGGCAATCGCATCATTCGTGAAAAAAGTTCACGACACACCGCTTGATCGGCCTCCGCGTCGTACTTCTTCAGATCCGCTTCGATGGCCTCATACACTTTGGCGGCAATTGCACTTTGTTCGGTCGGTTTATCGCGCATTTGCGCCGCGGCATCCAAAATCACCGTCGCAATTCGGTTCAGGATCACCGACGTGTACATGCGATCAAACGGAATTTCTCTCGCCAGATCAAGGCTACGTGCATCATAGATACTTTCGATATCCTTCAGAATATTTCCGTACCGCAAGCGGCGTGATGTATCAGCAGAGATGAATTCGGCAAGGCGCTCTTCTTCATCGTGCTTTTTATCAATGATGTCGAGTGCCCGGAAGCCTTTAAGCTTGCCCTTATAATTTTTTGTCACGTTCGACCAGTTCTCAATCCGGTCCGAGAGTTTGATCGCCCGCCCACGATCTTTCGCACCGATTTTATTCAGTAAGTCAATTTCAAAATCAAAAATGTCGGTGATCATTGGCATTCGTTTTTGCTCGTACGCCAGAAACGACGCGCTGCGATGGCGAAACGTTCGGCCGGGATATCCCAGGATCATGATAAAATCATTTTCCTGAACGCCTTGATAGTTGATTGCCAGATGTTTTTTCGGATGATAGGGGATATTGGCCGTATTGTACTCTGCCGAATTCCCGTCCGGACTTACATACGCGCGTAAAAACGCAAAATCACCGGTATGACGCGGCCAAGCCCAATTGTCATCTTCACCGCCAAATTTTCCGATCGAACGCGGAGGAGCATAGACGAGTCGTACATCACGGAGCGATTGAAATACAAAAAGATAATAGGAGATACCGGTTAACATTTCTGAAATTTCGATCTGCTTCCCCGGCATTTCTTTCTTTGCATTTTCTAGGATCGTTTTGGTATTCGTTTGAATCGTTTTTTGTCGTGCCTGCGGATCCATGTCCGTGGTGGTTAGTTTGAGCGCTTCAGTACTAACATCACGAACGATTTCTAAAATGAGAGCGGTTTGTCCGCGAACCGGAAATTCTTCACCCAATGACTTAGCCAAAAATCCATTTTTCATATAGTCATTTTGAACGCTTGTCGCCGCCTGAACCGCACTAAACGCACAGTGGTAATTCGTGAGAATCAATCCCTGATCCGAAACGAAGGAGCCGGTGCATCCATTCAATCGCACCACGGTGTGCGCAAGGCTCACGCTGTCCATGCTGAAAACTTGTTCCGGCGAGAGTTTCAGGCCTTTTGCGGCGAGATTGAGTTTGCCGACGGTCGTCACCGGAAACATGCCTTCGCCGGCAAACAAGGAGAACCAAGCCGTCGAAACGGTGAGAAATGAACGGAGAAAATAATTCATGATCAGCTCCACTAGTTTAAATTCTGGCCCAACGTAGTCAGGCGGGAGCTATTAATCAAGAGGCCCTGGAGCAGAGATCCCTCGGGCTTCGATCTATTTATTTTTCATCATCAAAATAGGTCGCATCGCGAATGATCTTGCCATCTTTATAAGTGAGAACCGAACAGATGGGAAGTTTCCATTTTTTTCCATCCGGTAACGTTCCGCTCGATATAAATTCCACAATAATTTTTTCTCCATCCTCGTAGATGCCAACCACTTCATCGTTAATGTCCGGAATAGCCTTCTGAAATCCGGAATATTTGTCAATCAATTGTTGGTGCGTTTGTTTGACATATTCTTTGCCATACGAAGGATCCAGAAAATCCGCATCGATCGCATAACATTCGGAAAATGTCTTCCAGTCATGCTTATTGAAAGCATCAAATAGTCTCATCGTCGCCAATTGATTGGGGCTGCCGTTTGGAGTAACCCTCTGATACATGAATTCGCTTTTTTTGTATTGCCCTTTCTCTTTGCCGTCAATAAAGGCATACAGGGACCCGTCCATCTGCAACGCGTAGGAAATCCTCTGCGGAAAATCATGAACCGGATTTTCGGCTATGAATTCATTCTTTTTTACAGAGGTCATTTTGAAGGGAACGGGCTGACGATTATTCTGATCGGAAACCGTGGACGTGTAATAGTAAGAATCATTTTTGTGGGCGATTTGGACCGACTCCAAAGGAATCGTGTCGCCGTTGCTTTTCACCTTAAAACCTTTACTCTGAAGCGACCCGTCTTTCAGCATCAACCACGATTCATACAAAGCGCCGTTCTTCACTTTCATTTCCCAAGTGCCTACGAGCCAGCTAAACGAATCGATGTTTGTTTTGCTTTGCGCAATTCCAAATTCCGCAGCGATTGTCAATACTATTCCGATAATCAAGTATCTCGTTTTCATTTTTCACCTTTCATTAGAGGAGCTTAATAACCTTTGATTACGCTTGATAAAGGTAGTGAAGACCTTGTCGGGAAAATTGTATAAAAGCGACATAATAAGAAAAGCCCTAAGTGGTTTTCACTTAGGGCTTTTTTGGTGGCTCCGGGCGGAATTGAACCGTCGACACAAGGATTTTCAGTCCTCTGCT
>JANNSF010000025.1:0-25988 GCA_031402315.1 bacterium
CGAGGTTACCCGGAAAGTCTTTGGCCTGAACCATTGCCATCAAACTGTCCACCGCGGTCTTTTGTGCGGAATCCGTAGCCATACGCGTTTAATACCTCTTAAAATTATTTCGCGAAATCATTTGAACTTAAGCTAAATCACTTTTCAATACAAATGAAATATAGACAGGATGGTCCTTCGGATGGCTATTTGTAGGGATGCATTTGCGAGTCACGCCTAATGGCATGACGGAAGGCATCGATATTTATATTATCTAGCGGAATTGTCAACCGCTCGTGAAGTTTCATTACAAAACTTTTTTCACATCCTGTCCATAGATTAATCCAATAAGAATTCCACCCACGGAAGAATGAACCATCCCCAAAAGCCCTTGCAGAAATATCCACGTTCCTTCGGACGGAATCAAAAATCTACCGGGGACATCCAGAGCAACAAAGGGTATCATGATCAATCCGGTCAGGAGTCCGAATTTGAGTCCGCGCATTACAGGCGAACCGCTAATGTTTGTGATGGGATATAATATTGTAATTGCGATTCCGGTTACAACCGTCGAAGACATACTTAAATATATTATGGGAGCTTGTCGCATAATCGTGATACTCATGAAATAATCTCCACCCATAGCGAAACCTAAAATTCCTTGAATAACAAAGCTTGAAATAAAAAATACTAGCGTGCCCATGATGATTTTTTTAAGATTCATAGTTTCTCCAAATATGGGTTATAAAATAAATATTCCGCTCTTGCATGATGAAAACACATACTTCATGCCGTCTTCAATCTCAAAACGTAATTCTTGAATACATATTTCCATGGCACGATGACGCCTACCAAAGGCGACCACATGAAAACGCGAGCCATTTCCTCCGCCGATGAACCCGCAAGCATGCCCGCACGCCACAAGGGATAGGCTACCGCCATCACCCAAATGGATTTATACAATATCATGAAGATTACAATCGGCAACCATTTGAGCGGGTTTATCAGCCCAAAGAAAGACAACGTCGGATAGGCCGCCCACACACAGAATGCAACAGCCCGGGTATGATCCCACGGTCCCTGATGATTGATGATCGTAGCCCACGAATCCAAACCCACAAAAGCAAACATCAGGAAATAGAGTACTCTGAGTAGATAAATGTTTATGGGGCGAACGCCCTCGTATATCGCTTCGTTTGGCGTGAATAAATAGCGGATATGATTTTGCATGTGAATACTCCTTTCATGGCGAACATACGTTTCTAATTGCAACGAATCTCTTTTGCCGTATTGCGCTTGCCTTTTATGCGGACCTAACCAAGTTCACAAACAGAATAATAGCGAATCCAATAATAATAATTCCGGACAAAGTACTAATCCATTTCAGCATGTCATCGCTCGCCTTATTCCGCCATAGACCTATCCCTAGGCTCAATATCCCGCCATACCAAAGAGCGGATCCAAGAAACAAGCCAAAAACGGACAGAAAAGCGGACGTATAATCGCTGGCCGCCGTAATGCCAATGCCCGCAAATACAGCGGTGAAGGACATAATCGTTGCGGGATTTGTCAGCGTGAGACCCAGCATTGAAAAGTAATCGGCCACAAGCCCCGCACTTTCCACGTCACCCTTGGCCTCTGTCGCCGGCTTTGAAAAAAAGGATTTAATACCCAAGTACGTGAGAAATACGATACCTATAATTTGTAATAGATTCTTTTGGCCGATCAAGAAATTCGAAATATACGTTAAACCGAACGCGGCAATGGCTCCGTAACAAGCATCGGCTGTGGCTGCGCCCAGACCGGTGAAGAGTCCCGACAGTGTCCCTTTAAGAAGGCTTCTTCGTATGCACAAAATCCCTATCGGGCCAACCGGGGCCGCTATCAAAAAACCAAGAATGAATCCTTTTGAAAAAAAAGTTATGTCCATCGGCGTCCTTTTATTGGTGGTGAACGTAATGCGGCAGAAGCCGATGGGCAGGGCGGCCTTGTTTATTTTGTCCCAAATCTTGAATCCCACATCATTTTCTTCCGGAATTAAGGATAGTGACGATGGAAACTCGCTTTATTCTAAGTTTCCTTTACCTCTGTTACAGGAAGAACAAAGAGTTCTGAGATTATTATCGACTGTTTCACCATGTTTGGACCAAGGGATAATATGGTCTATTTCTAGAATGTTGTCTTGTGACCAATTCTGACCACAAATCTGACATTTAAATCCGTCTCTTCTCATAACCTTATATCTGATTCTATCTGAAACAGCTCTTTTAGTTTTATGTTCTAATAATGGGATTTTGGTCGATTTTGTGTTCCTATTTTTACTTATTTTTTCATTAGCAGGATTTCGATTTTCTCTTCTAGCGACTGATTCTTTTATTTCTCTTGTAGGTGATAACTTAGCAGTGAACAATGGTTCGATAGCAACCGCCGAAGTTTCTTCTTTATTAACATATTCAACAAACCTTTCAAGTGCTATGCGCCAGCCGCCAAAATTATGATAATATCCGCTTCCTGAATATTTGGATATGGGTTCCTTCATATCTGAAAAATGTGGTTGTCTGCCTAGTTTTATCCAGACTTCTTCCATATTTTTAAAATATTCCTCATCTGAGATGCTTGGATGTTCTCTTCTTTTCAAGCCTGCTAAGTCTTTTGCTTTTAGCCAAGAACCAAATCGGGCCTGAAGTGTTGCACAGTGAAATTTCCCATGCTGATTATATTCATCTTGAGTAATTGAATTTGTTTTGAGAATTAAAGCGACCTTTTTTAGGTCTGCAATTAAACCTGCGTCATCAATAATAATTTTGGATCTACTATGGCCGTTTTTGAGTCCTGCTTTCATTAAAGCATTGGACCAACCATGAAATCGGTAATGAAAGATTGTGCTTTTGAATTTGCCATGCTTTCGATATTCTTTTAGAGTTAATGAATTTGAATTTAATTGTGAAGCGACATGGATTAAGTCTGCAATTAATTGATCGTTTGTAACTTTTTTAATATCTGGTTCTAACTCAAATTGGTTCATATTTCTTAGACTCTTGTTTCATTTGATTCTTTCCCGCTACATGCTCGCTCTGCCATTCGTCTAACTTCTTGATTCACAATCATTCGTTTATCTGGTGTAATAGAGCGCCTCTGACTAACTACGCGAAATTTTTATGTAATTTATTACCCGGCTTGCCGAATCTAGCCCACGATAAAGAACGGCCGATTGATTATTTTGAATCTCGCATTCCTCCGGTAAGAAGTCAAGCGAAAATAAAATTTTATTCTTTGTTCCGATTGTAGGGCAAAACTATATACCATCGATTGCTTTAGAAGGCTCGCCTAAATCGACGGGACTAGGGCATTAGCCGCACAGATCGACGGGTCTGAAAGGGCACTCTATATAAAAATGAAAAATGAATTGATGTGGAGATGAATGTAGGTAGGCATTTTATAAGTACGCGCAAACCTACCCGACGCGAAAATGAGATACATGAAACCTCAAGGTTGCGGCTACCAGTCCTATCATCCGCCCGCCTTTGACTTTCGGATAACGAAAGCGGATTGCCGAGGTACAGCAGCGCGATGTATCCGAAATTATTCACGTTCGCTCGTCGCGACTCGGCGTCGGCGAAGCGAATGAGTGGACGATATGCAGCTTCCCAACTTACGCCCTCAATTCATCAAGACTGATGGCAGAAATATCTCTTTTTCCATGAATGACGGCCAAAATATTTATCTGATTTTCTTGAATTTCATATATCAGTCGGTAAGAATAGACAAACAATTCACGAACCATGGGGTCCCCAATTTCCGGAACAACCCGGCCTCTTTCAGCAAGTGAGTAAAGTGTTTCAGACAATTCTATTATTTCATCTGTTACCTTTTTAGCATAGAAATTTGACTCTAATTTGATATAATCATGGATCGCTTTCAAATCTACTTTGGCCGGCTTAGACCAGACTACCATGTTCTAACTTCTTTTTTAAGTTCTTCGACTGATATTGTTTGGCCAAGCCGAACGGCCTCTTTACCCTTATGAACCTTGTCAATCACATAAAGACGATACATGATATCATCAATGGTCGCCGATTCCGGCAACTTTGTGATCGCATCGATTGCTTCCTTTTTTAAGGTTTCCATAGAATCCTTTACAAGTTTATCGTTGTGGGCCGGCCGAATCTATCCACGATAAAGCACGGCGGATTTGATTATTTCAATCTCGCACCCCTCGCTTTAGGAGTCAAGCAAAAACAAGTCGCAAAATTCTCTAAGCATGATAACCGATCTTTATTCGCCTAATCCACTTGCAACCCCTCCAAATAAAATCGACGGGACTAAGGCATTAGCCGCGGAGATCGACGGGATCAAAGGACAATCTACATAAAAATGAAAAATGAATTGATGTGAAGATGAATGTAGGTAGGCATTTTATAAATACGCGCAAACCTACCCTTCGACACTTCGACACGCTCAGTGTTCAGGGTTCGGCTACCACGTCATTCTATTCTAGGCTGACCGCCTTTGACTTTCGGATAAATTTCGACTAATTTCGTGCGTATTTTTTTGAATGCTTATTTATATAGGAAGAATATGCTAAAACGATCCCTGCTCTCGATTTGGATTTTATTTCTCTTGTTTGTCGGATGTAAAAAATTTGTGCCGGGCGAATTGGCCCTCCCTTCCCAACCGAATCTGATCAAGTATTGCTGGCAAACGTTTGATCTTGGTATTAAAGATAAAAATGAAATGACGCGGATATCCACAATACAGATCGTGGCCAAACTCACCGCACGAAAAGCGGCGGCTACGATCCAGGGTGCGGAGTTTGACTCCAAAGTCCATACCATGCGCGCCGTCGCGGCGACGCTGGCCAAGCTTTACGACAGTACCGCCTTCCTGGCGCTCGTGGACTATACGGATTCCCCCGACTTCATCGTACGCGAATCCGTCGTGCAAGGGCTCGTGCGCATGCGAAAAATCTATGGCGAAACGATCACTCTTAGCGCATTGAAGAAAATGGATAAATTCGTAGATAGCATTGCGGTGGATACCCTGCTTTATCAAAAAGAAGAAATTCAACTCGAGCGGCAAGCGCTGCGTGCAAAAATCGCGATGGCGATGACGACACTGAAAAATGTGAAAACTGGAAATGTGACCAAATGGCGTGACGCGTATAACACGCAGAGTGTTTCCGGAAAAGGTTCTCTCATTTATCTCGCCGGAGAAATTAAGCCGCCGGATGCCGAGACATGGCTTGGTGAACGATTGCGCGATCCTTCGGGCTATATGCGCAGCAAGGCGGCGGAAGCGTTGGCCAAGTTTGAGAGCGAAAAATCCCGCGCCCTTCTAAAAACCGTTTTGAATGATAAAGACGAGGAAACACAAATTGCGGCGGCCTCCGCGCTTTTGCAAACGGACGAAGCGATGGCTATTAGGACGCTTTTTACGACGCTGACTTCACTGGATGAAGACATTCGTGTTCGATCGCTATTGACGCTGGGTAATGCCAAATCGGATTCGGCTAAAGCCAAAATTATTCCGCTCCTTCGAGGACTGGCGCTGGACAAATCGGAGTGGATTCAGATTGGCGTCATCGGCGCGATGGGATCGCTGGGCGATACGGCTTCGATTCCCTTCATCGAAAGCAAAATGAAAGACGTGTCTCCGGACGTACGCGAGATCTCCGTCAGCGTGCTCGCCAAATTTAGAAAGGACGCCATGTTGCCTACGCTTCTCGAACTCGGAAAAGACGATGAATACTCGATGCGTGCCGTGGCGGTGACGAATCTAGAACATATAAAGTATCCGGAGAATATCGAATCGAAAGTTATTCCGTTTTTATACAAGACGATAAAGTATGATACGGAAATGCTGGTGCGCGTTCGCGCGGCGTATCTTCTGATGATTCTTCTAAACGACAAACCAATTGAACCAATCAATAAAGGAATGAATTAAGATGGGAAAACTAATCGGAACAGCAATCACACTTTTTGTGGCCTACAACCTGCTCTCGAGTTTTGTTGATTTTTACGGCACGAGGTTGTGGTTTGAATCGCTCGGCTACGAGAGCACTTTCTGGACTATCTATACGACCGAGTATCTCGTAGGAGGCGTCTATTGGCTTGCTTTCATAACCATTGTGGGCATCAACATAGGGATCGCGACGCGCGTTAAAAACATCTATGTCGCTCCGGGCGGAGGTGTCTATGAGCAGGCAGCCCTGGCCTTCACAAAACCTGCGAAAATGATTTTCTGGGTAGCACTTTTGTTCGTCAGTTATGCCATGGCGGCAGCGCCCGCACGATCATGGATGCGTGTACTCCAGTGGATACACGGCGAATCCTTTGGCCAAACCGATGCGGCTTTTGGACGTGATCTTGGGTTCTATATTTTTCAATTACCCTTTTATCAAAACATGATTAGTTGGGTTTTTGGAGTTTTGATCGTAACGCTCATAGCGACGGCGCTTGTTTATTTCTATCGCCGCGCCATTACGCTGAGTGAAACCGGAGTTCAACTCGCCGAGCCCGCCAAACGGCATCTGTATTTCATCGTGGCGCTGATTCTGTTTACCTACGTCGGCGATTATTATTATGCCGCTTTCGATCTGCTCTACAGCGATAACGGCATTGTCGTCGGCGCGGGATATACCGATTTGCATTCCAGAGTTATTGGCTACCGGATTCTGATGGGAATCGCTTTTCTGGCGGGGCTTGGCGCGATTTGGGCCGCGGTCAAACTATCCCTGCGGACGCTCGTGATTTCGATTCTAATGCCTTTCGCATTTGGATTCATCCTGCTTACGCTCGTGCCGGGATTTGTGCAGCGCTTTGTCGTTTCACCCAATATGCTTGAATTGGAAAAGCCCTATATAGAAGAAAACATCCGGCAAACACGATTTGCTTACGATTTGAATAAGGTGGAGGTCAGCGATTTCAACTACGAAATAAATCTGACGGCTAACGATCTTAGGGATAATGCGTCCACGGTTAAAAATATTACGCTCTGGGACTATCGCCCGATCAAAGACTCGTACTCTCAGCTTCAGGAAATTCGTCCCTACTACAATTTTATCGACGTCGATATTGACCGCTATATGATAGACGGTGAATACCGTCAGGTCTTGCTTTCGGCGCGCGAACTCAATCTCGACAAGATCGGCGGGAAGGAAAACTGGATCAATCATACCTTTATCTACACGCACGGACACGGTATCGTCATGAGCCCCGTCAATGTCGTCACGACCGAAGGCCAGCCGGAATTTTTTATAAAGAATATTCCCCCCGAAATTACCGTCAATCTCAAATTAGATCGTCCGGAAATTTATTTCGGCGAGTCCGCCGGTAAGGACGACTACATTGTTGTCAAATCATCGAAAGAAGAATTTGACTATCCGCTCGGCGAGACCAATCAGCATACATTCTACAAAGAAGAGAGCGGCGTGGATATCGGAAGTTTTGGTCGCCGCGTCCTATTCGCATGGTATTTTGGCAAACTCAATTTTCTACTCAATGACTACATGCAGCCGACCAGCAAAATCATCTATACGCGAAATATCAAAGAACGTATTCGCAATATCGCTCCGTACTTACGTCTGGACAAAGACCCTTATCTGGTCGTCGAGAATGGCCGTCTGTATTGGATCTGCGATGCCTACACCGCGACCGATCAATTCCCCTATTCCAAAATGTCCGTGGAGGCAACGCGCAGCCCATTTTCGCGCGATCGCACGTACAATTATGTCCGAAATTCTGTGAAAATTACCGTGGATGCGTACAATGGAAAAACGGATTTCTATTCTTTCAATCCTGAAAACGATCCGATCATTCGCGTTTATTCCAAAATTTTTCCGAATGTGTACAAGCCGATTTCCGCCATGCCGGATTTTCTGAAAAAACATCTGCGCTACCCGCAGGACCTTTTTGACATTCAGGCGCGTCTTTATGCCGCCTATCACATGCAGGATGCCAATGTGTTTTTTAATAAAGAAGACTTTTGGAATATCCCTCAAGAAAAGTACGGCGATGCCATTCAGGAAATGGAAAGCTACTACATGATTATGCGTCTGCCGGGCGAAAAGCAAAATGAGTTTATCCTCATGACGCCGTTTACGCCAAATAAAAAATCCAATATGATTTCCTGGATGTGCGCGCGTAGCGACGGAGAGAATTATGGCAAACTTCTAGTCTATAAATTTCCAAAAACGGAGCTCGTATACGGACCCATGCAGGTGGAAAGTCGCATCGACCAAACGCCGGAGATTTCGGAAAAACTCACATTGTGGAATCAGCAAGGTTCTCGCGTGACGCGCGGCAATTTGCTCGTCGTGCCGATCAATAATTCACTGCTCTATATCGAACCGCTGTATCTGCAGTCGGAGCAAAGCAAACTGCCGGAACTGAAAAAAGTCATTGTCGCCTATGACAATTACATATACATGGAGGACAATCTCGAGGACGGTTTAGAGAAGATATTTGGGAACGTCAGCGCTATAAAGAATGAAACCAAGACGCACAAGACCTTGACTGAAAAAAATGCCAAATCGGACAATGAGCCTTCAAAAACTAGAGACCTTGCGCGCGCCGCGATGAAGAATTACAACGATGCGCAGGACGCTTTGAAGAAAGGCGATTGGACCAAATACGGCGAGTTTTTAGAGAAGCTGAAACGTGATCTTGAGCGATTGAATCAGATCGATAAATAATAATTCTACAGGCCGGCTTGAGCCTGCGCCTACCATTTTTCATATGTATGGTAGTCGCAAGCTTAAGCTTGCGAACAGAATTTAAATGAAAGAGAATTCTTTGAATAAAATGGAGCCTAAAAAGTCATTGCCGCTTTCGAGTTGGCATATCGTATTCCCGAATGACGCCAATCCGCATGGAACCATGTTCGGCGGTAAGGTCATGGCGATTATGGACATTCAGGCCGGAATCGTTGCGACGCAATATTGCCATCGTATGGTCGTTACCGCCAGCACGGAAGCCGTTGATTTTCGTAATCCCGTTAAAGTCGGTGATCGAATTGAAACCATTGCGCGCGTGGCGTATGTCGGAAAGACGTCGATGGTGATTAAAATCGACGCGTACGCAGAAAACCCGCTCTCCGGAAAGCGCAAACATTGTACGACTGCATTCTTGAATATGGTAGCTCTCGACGAGGACGGATCGCCGACCATGATCCCACCCCTACTCATCGAAACGGATGAGGAGAAGCGCGATTTTGAAATTGCAAAAATAATCCGGCAAAATGCGTTGGACCGGAAAAAAATGAATGGATAGTTTCGCAACTAAAGGTTGCGGCTACCGATATTGCAATTAATGGTAGGCGCAGGCGCTTGTCCTGAGCAAAGTCGAAGGATAAGCCTGCGATATCGATCACACAACGAGAACTAATTTCTTATTGGAGCGCTATGGATAAATTTAAAGGATGCGGCGTCGCGATTGTAACGCCCTTCAAAACAGACGGAAGTATTGACGAAAAAGCCTTACGTCGACTCGTTGATTTTCAAATTGAAAATGGCGTTCACTACCTCGTTCCATGCGGCACGACCGGCGAGTCCGCGACGATGGATTCCGAAGAACGCAAATTTGTCATTCAAACCGTGATCGACCAAACGCGTATGCGTGTCCCCATCGTGGCCGGCACGGGCGTCAATGATACACGGCTTTCGATCAGCTATTCGCGTGAAGCGGAATCACTCGGTGCGGACGGCGTTTTGCTCGTCGGTCCTTATTACAATAAACCAACGCAGGAAGGCTATTATCAGCATTTTAAAGCGATTGCCGCGAGCATAAAAATTCCGTGCATCCTTTATAATGTTCCGGGCCGCACCGCCGGGATGATCGAAGCCAAGACCCTGCTGCGTCTCGCGGATATCCCTAATATTGTCGGTGTAAAAGAAGCTTCGGCCAATTTCACGCAATTCATGGAGATTCTAAAACACAGACCGAAAGGCTTTCTCGTAATTTCCGGCGACGATGCGGTCACCGTACCATTGATGGCGCTTGGCGCTGAGGGCTTGATTTCTGTTGCGGGAAATGAAATTCCACGCGCGATGAGCGATATCGTAAAATGTATGCTTGACGGCGATCATAAAAAGGCGCTTGAAATCCACTACCGCTATCTCGATCTGATGAATATGAATTTCGTCGAGTCCAATCCGATTCCGGTGAAATTTGTCATGGCGCAAATGGGATTGCTCGAAGAAAATTATCGTTTGCCTCTCGTTCCTCTGTCGGATGTAAACAAAGAAAAGATGACGGCGCTCATAAAAGAATTAAAACTCGTCTGATATAACTCTCCGGGAGATAAAATGAAACGTACGATGTATGGAATGATAATGGTTGCCGGACTGGCGCTCATTGTCGGTTCAAGCAGTTACTTGACCGGCTGTTTTGGAACAGAGACTCAGGCCGGTGAAATTAAATCCGGGGGCGCGGATTTTATTTTGTCGGCCACGCCGCAAGGTCTCGTCGAAGACATGGCACAGTTCTATTCCATCAATGTTGTGTTTTCCCGCGCCATGGTTCCTCTTCAAGCCTTGCCGGAAGGCGATGGCAGCGGCCCATTAAAAATCACGCCCGCGCTGAAGGGGAAATACCGCTGGCTCGGCACCAATACTTTAACCTTTATTCCACAAGATACGTTGACTCTCGCGAGCCGCTACACGGTGACCATTCCGGCCGGAACAAAAGCCGTGGACGGAACATCGCTCGAACGCGATTACACATTTAGCTTCGAAACGCTACGTCCAAAATTGCTACAGTCCAGTATCGGCGATCAAGCCACCAACGTGGACATCAAAACTAAAATTTTCCTACTCTATAATCAGTCGCTTCGCTCCGAAAGTATGAGCAACAAAATATCGCTTCGAAAATCCGATTACAACGAGATCGTCTCGGCGCAAATTGATTTCGCTTCGAAAGAAGAAATAAAGTCCTACAGCGATCAGAACTATGTCACGGGCGATATGACGAATCGCCTTGTCGTCATTCGTCCTACAAATTCGCTTCTCATGGGAAGCAAATACAGAATAAGCGTCGAATCCGGCGTGAAGGGTACCGTCGGCATGCTGGCCAGCGACAACCGAACGGAAATTGATTTTTCTACTTATGACAAATTGCTTCTGCGAAATACAGAGACACCGCTGACTCCAACAGGTGCCATAAAGTTCTATTTTACAAATCGTGTGGACGGCGATGAATTAAAAAAACATGTCCATATTGAGCCCGCAGTTGAAATGATCGATGCGTACGGCTCATGGAATGCCGAATATCCGGCGGAAGTGTATTTCAAATTCGCTCCGCAGACATCTTACACGGTCACGATCGACGGGGATACTAAAGACGATTTTGAAAATGAGCTGGGTCAATCGCAGTCGATTTCATTTCAAATCGGCGATTACGAACCGAGCGTTTTCTTTAATACCGGTGAGCATGGCGAACACGTGATCGAATCGTATCTCAGTCATGACTTCAATCTGGCGATGATCAATCCGACTGAAGTTAATATCAATATTGGCCTGTTGTCGCAACAAGATGTGATTAAGGCAGCTAAAGAATTGTTCAACAAAGACATGTCCTTCACGGATTGGGGTTATCGGATTTCCGAAACGCCCAATGTCACACGCAATGAAACCGTAATTTATCCGGTTCCACTGGACAAGGCCCTCAAAGGAAAGCCCAGCGGGTTTCTACTCGTCGAGTATTACAGACCTAAAAACGACTACCCGCAAAGGGCTTTGATTCAGCTGACTGCGCTGGCTGTCACCGCCAAATTTTCGCGTGTGAATAATTTGATTTATACCACGTCTCTGAAAGATGGGATTCCCGTCAAATCGTATGTAGAATTGCGCGACGATGCAGGTAATCTTACGTGGAATGGCTATACCGACGAAAAAGGATTTGTAAAGACTCCGGGTTGGGCGGAAATGGGACTAAAAGCCGGCAACTACTCCGAACCACGCCAATGGGTCTTTGCTACACTCAATGCCCAAACGGCCTACACCAATTCCTATAATAATATTCCTCTTTATAGGTTCAATGTCACACAGGCGTGGAATGTCAAAGTTGAAAACACGATTTCAGCAAAACTTTTTACCAATCAAGGTCTGTACCGCCCTGGAGATAAAGTCTACATCAAAGGCCTCACGCGTCAGATTTCTCGAGGCGCCATCGCACTCTGGAAAAACGGCTCCGTCAAAATCACTATCTCGAACTATAACAATGAAGAACTACTAAACAGAACCGTGGATTGCAACGGGATGGGATCTTTTGATCTCGAATGCCTAATTCCCGAAACTGCAAAACTGGGCTACTACTCCATTACGGCCAACGTTAATGGTGATCAGATCGGCGCCGACGGGTTTCAGGTGCAGGAATTCCGTCCGGCTGAATTTGAGATCACGGTTTCCCCTAAAAAGCCGGAGTATGTGTGGAATGAAAGGCTCGAAGCTACCATCGACGGACACTACTTGTTTGGCGCACCGATGAGTAATGCCGAAACACGCTGGACGATCACGACATCCAAAAGTAATTATACACCTCCCGGATTTGATGAATACTTTTTTGGAGCCTTGTACGAATACGATAGTTATTCTTCGAATTACTCTCCAATGATGGCTGAAGGCACGGCTAAGCTGGACTCGCGGGGTTTATTAAACTTGGAAAATAAGCTGACTCCGCAAAGTATGGCGGAAACACGCGAACTCACGATCGAAGCGACGATTCAGGATAAGAGTCATCAATCGTTGAGCGGGCGGCGTACTGTGCTTGTTCATCAGGGAAAATATTATCTCGGGCTAAAACCATCGGCTACGTTTCAAGATATTACCAGCCCATGGAATTTGACATTGATCGCCGCAAAGACTAATGGAGACCGAATTTCTGCGAGCCATACAAAAGTTGAAATAATACGCCGCGAATGGATTTCTGTGCGCCAGGAAGGCTACGATGGCGAATACCAGTGGCGTTCTGAGAAAAAAGATGCGGTCGAATCGTCCTTTAACGTGGATGTAAAAAAAGAAAGCACGGACAAAAGCTATAAGTTCACAAAGCCCGGCTATTATATAGTCCGAGCAAGCGCACAGGATGATTTGAACAATACGATTGCGAGCGAATGTTATGTTTACGTGACGGGCGATTCCTACGCCGGATGGGAAATGAAGAACGAGGACGCAATCGATCTCGTCGTACAAAAAAAATCCTACAAAGTCGGAGAGACGGCAAAGTTACTGGTGAAATCGCCGTACGATAAATGCCGCGCATTTGTCACGGTCGAGCGCGAAGGCGTGATCTGGCATGCCACAATGAAGCTCAAAGGCAATTCGGCGGCCATCGAAATTCCGATTACTTCGGAGATGGTGCCCAATGTTTACGTATCGGTTATTTTACACCAAGGCCGCACAGCCCCGCCAGGCAATGATCCGCATGGAGATCTTGGGAAACCCGCATTCAAAATCGGTTACACCAAACTTGCTATTCAATCCGATGAAAACAAATTAAGAGTAGACGTCAGCTCCTCACAAAAGAAATATACTCCACAAGCATGGGTGGAAACAGAAATTAGTGTCAAGGATAAATCCGGAAATGGAAAAGAGTCGGAAGTCACGGTTTACGTAGAAGACTTAGGCGTTCTTAATCTTGCGGGTTACAAGACTCCGGAACCTTTTGAATTATTCTACGCACCAAGAGATTTGGGTGTCACGACGGCAGAAAGCCGAAAATTTGTTTTGGAGCAAATGCTCAAAAAAGATTTAAAGCAAAAAGGCGGTATTGGCGGCGGGGGCGCCGAAGAGTCTGAGGTCTTTGCAGGAATCCCCATGCGCCGCGATTTCAAGGCATGTGTTTATTGGAATGCCTCTGTCAAAACCGACGCCAATGGAAAAGCCAAAGTCCGATTTCAGGTTCCCGATAATCTCACCACATTTAAAATCTTGGCCGTCGCCCATACAGAAGATTCCAAATTCGGCTCCGGTGAAACTAAAATCACGGTCGCCAAAGATTTTTTACTTCGTTCCACGTTACCCCGATTCGGTCGCATTGGCGATGAGATGGAGGCGGGCGTACTCGCGCATAATCAATCGGATAAACCGGGCGTCGCAAAAATTCAAATGACACTGGATGGCGGCCGAATCACGGATAATGCCGTCAAAGAGATTACTCTTGCGCCCGGCGCGTCGGAGGAAGTGCGATTCAAATTTATCATCACTCAGGCGAAAAAAGGAATGGTCACGTTTGCCGGGACGATGAATGAATTGACCGATGCGGTAGAAATCAGATTACCCTTCGAAGCGCCGACATTTACCGAAACCGTCGCGCTTTCCGGCAGCGATATTTCGAATCATCAGGAAAAACTGATTGTACCGGGTGATATTTATGACCATGCCGGCGGAATCACTGTAAGTATGGCTTCCACCGCGATGACCGATCTGAGTGCGAGCGCGCAATATCTATTTGAATATCCTTACGGCTGCCTTGAGCAGCGTACATCGCGCGTCCTGCCGATTCTACTTTTTCAGGATGTTGTATTGGCCTTTAATCTTCCGGCCTTTGCGGATGGCAAAAAATCCATGGACGCCGCGATTCAAGAGTACCTCACTGTGGTCGCTTCGTACCAAAAATACGACGGAGGCTTTGGGTATTGGCCTAATAGTGAATATGTAAATGCGTACGTTTCTGCCTACACGATGATGGCTTTGACCA
Organism: bacterium; assembly: GCA_031402315.1. Lineage (GTDB taxonomy): Bacteria > CLD3 > CLD3 > SB21 > SB21 > JANNSF01. The sequence continues at coordinate 14,673 of JANNSF010000025.1, forward strand.
AGGCGAAAGAAAAGGGTTACACTGTTCCTCAGTACGCATTTGATCGCGGTATCGATTATTTGAAGACGACGGTACGCAATTCTAAAATGGATTGGTACGGTCTCAATTACCTTCACTGTACGCAAGCGCTGATGTTATCGGTCTTGGCGGACAACGGCTATTATGACGCGTCTTCGGCCGAATTACTTTTCCAACGCCGCGAAGAATTACCGCTTTACGCGCGAACTCATTTATGGAAAGCGATCGTCAAAGGAAAAGGTCAATCGGCGATGGCGGCGGAATTGCGACGCAGTTTAAACAATGCGATCAAACTTGAAGCAACGTCCGCGCATTTTGAGGAACCTAATCCCGCCGGCATGGAATGGACATTCTACTCTAACGTGAAGACAACGGCAGCGGTACTGCAGGCGTTTGTCGAGATCGAGGGCGAAACCGGATGGGCTGAAAAAGTGGTGAAATATCTTCTGGCAGAACGGAAAATCGGCCGATGGAGAACCACGCAAGAAAATACTTATGTATTCTGGGCGCTCGGTACTTACTTCAAAGTTTATGAAAAAGAAACTCCGAACTTTTCCGCACAAGTTTTACTGGATGGAAAAAGCGTTTTGAATGAAGTTTACAAAGGCCGTTCGCTCAAGACGACTGCTTCCACCACCGGTTATATCGGCCTTCGCCGTCAAGCGGAATTGCCTCTCGATTTCAATAAGACCGGCGTTGGACGTATGTATTACACCGTTCGTATGCAGTATGCGCCCAAACAGGTTCCAAAACCGCGCGATGAAGGTATTAAAGTCGAAAAAGAGTTTCAGGATGAAAATGGAAACGTCATTACAAATGGAAATTTCTCCGCCGGTAAATTATATAGAATAAAACTCACGATCAGTTCGTTCCAAGACCGTACGCATCTGGTAATTGATGATCCCCTGCCGGCTGGTTTTGAAGCGTTGAATCTTGATCTGGCGACCGCTTCTTTGGCAACGCCAAATATAACAAGTAGAACGTCACCTTGGGACTACGGCGGATTTAATTTCAAAGAGTTGCGCGATTCACGTGTCGCTATCTATTCGGATTACTTTTCTAAAGGCTCGAAATCATTTACGTATGTAGTTCGCGCCACGACGCTTGGTAAGTTTCAACTACCCCCGACCAAAGCGGAAGGCATGTACGCTCCGGAAGTTTTCGGTAATACCGCCGGACAAACGATTGTCGTACAATGAAGATAAATGTTCTTTTTTTTGCCATGTGTCGTGAGGCGGCCAATACGGATCGTGTCGAATTGTCCCTTCCCGAAAACGCACGCCTCGACGAATTTTGGACTGCGGTCGAAAAGCGATTTCCATCCATGTCGGTATTTCGATCCATGAGCCGTATCGCGATTAATAAGAACTATGTGGGTTCCAACGCCGTATTGAGCGACGGCGATGAGGTGTGTATCATTCCTCCCGTGAGCGGAGGTTGAGAAGCCGATGATAAAAAGTGATTCCACATGGCTTGAGATAACTCACGATCCGCTCGAAATTCAAAAAATTCATGATTTCGTTCTGTCGGACGACTGCGGGGCGGTTAATATTTTTGTCGGTACCGTGCGTAATTATTTTGACGAACGAAAAGTGATACGGATGGACTACCACGGCTATCCCGACATGGCAGAAAATATTCTGGAAAACATTGTTGCCACAGCCAAACTAAAATGGCCGATTCAAAAAGTTGCGGTGCTCCATCGCCTTGGGTTACTCGAATTGCGCGAGGCCAGCATCATCATTGCCGTGGCCACCGGTCATCGCGCAGAATCGTACGAGGCCTGTCGTTTTATCATCGAGGAAATCAAAAAAGATTTGCCCGTGTGGAAAAAGGAATTCTATGAGGATGAATCTGGAAGCTGGAAAATAATTTGATTCGCAGGCTGAAGCCTGCGCCTACCATTTCTGCATTTATGGTAGCCGCAAGCTTTAGCTTGCGAAGCACTAATCATCCATTCCAATCGGCGCGCCCGGAGGCATCTTCTCGATTTCTTTCCATTTAAAATCCTTCGGTTGTCCTTGGAATGTTTGAATTTGAGATAACGATAATTCAAAAAATGCTTTCTGCGCATAATCCGATTCCGATTTAATCTTACCGGCTATCCATGATTTCAACTCCTCCAATTTAGCCCATGCTATCGCACGGGCGCCGCTTGAAGCCTTTTCGTGGACGGACAATTTCATAATATGCGTTAATGCGATATGATTAATCGTGCGCTGTACCTCCGCAAGGCCGCCGTCCTTATAATTTACTTTCCATGTATTCGATACTAATGAATCAATGATCGTTTCTAATCCGGGTGATTCCGCACGACGGCTGTGAAATTCAACCAAACGCGAAGCCCTTTGGGAATGTAATAGGAGCCCAACCGCATGATCAGCCGCGCTCTCTACGGCCGATAAGGGATCAAACACCAGGCCGTTTCGTGAACTGAAAAGTTCCCTATGCCTGCCAAACCCAATGGGCCGTGGCGGAATCAATCGAACAATGCGATCCGGCAGAAATAGAGTCTGAGCGCGTATGGTTTGCAGTAGCACACTCAAGGCTTTGGTTTGCTCTTTTCCCGAAACAGGTTCCCAAATCACTTGCCCGTCTCCTCGCAAAGCAAACGAATAGTCCGCACCGCCAACTATTTTTACAACCGCTTCCGTTTGATAGCGGTGAAATAGGTAGACCGGAACAAGCGCTTCCTCTAACGTGGCCATCGGTTCGCCCATCGGAATATTTTTTTCCGAAAATTGATCGAGCGCTTTCTGGCGAATCTTTAATAATCGTAAAAGCTCGTCCGAAGCGTCCGAACCATTATCCCAAAGATGCGCAAACGGGTGTGCTCCTCCCGCGGCCCGCGCATCATCATCGGAAATATATCGAATTCCTTTCGTCAGCGCCGACTGAATGACTTTGTTCAACTCTTTTTTTTCCTCGGCTTTCGAAAATTGTCCATAGCCGTATTGAATTGTAATTTTGTCCCATTCTCCGATTCCAATACCATAAGCGGTCGACATATCAAGTTCTCCCGCATCATTCACCGTGACCAATGGATATGGATAATCCATTACCGAAGCTCTGTTTGACAGGCTGGCGGCAAAATTGTGTTGTAATCCTATTGTGTGTCCGATCTCGTGCGCTGAGAGCTGGCGAATTCGTGCAAGCGCCATTTGCTGCATGCGTTCGGATACCGGCTTTCCGTCTTCAAATGGTGCAAGAAGACCACAGGCAATGAGATAGTCTTGGCGAACCCGCTGCGATCCGAGCGTGACATGACCCTTGATGATTTCGCCCGTCCGCGGGTCCAGGATCGGATTACCATAAGACCAGCCACGCGTCGCACGATGAGCCCACTGAATAACATTGTACCGGACGTCCATTGGATCGGCACTATCGGGAAGAATTTTTACCTGAAATGCATTTTTGTAGCCGGCCGCCTCAAACGCCTGATTCCACCATGAGGCGCCTTCGACAAGTGCCGAGCGAATAGGTTCCGGCGCACCGTTGTCAACGTAATAAACGATCGGCTTGATCGCTTCGCTACTCGCCTCCAATGGATTTTTCTTCTCAAGACGATGACGGGTCAAATACCTTTTGATTAGCGGTTGATCAATCGGCGTTCCAAAATCTTTGTACTCGATCCAGATATAACCCGATCTTGGATCAAATGCCCTCGGCTGATACTTATTGTCCGGCAGTCTGATAAAGGAATGATGTTCATGAACCGTAACCGAATTCGGCGTCGGAGTAACCTGACGAATCCAATCCCCTTCCGCTTCCCCTGAAAATGTCAACAGGACTTCAAATTCCGCATTGTCTAAAAAACTTTTTGTTCTCGGCATATAAACAGCAGAACGCGCCGCATCCACACGATAATTTCCCTGTTTGGTAGCCTTGAGGGATCCGCTTACATCGTGCGCATCATTCATTAAAAAGGACGTTGCATCCACAAGGTATTTTCCGTTTTCTTCGGCTGTTAACGTAAATCCCCAAAGCACCGATTCCGCAAAAGACTCCTTCACGGCTTGCTTCTCTAAAGGATTGTCGGTCATCGCGCGGTAATCATAGTTTGGCTGGATGAGGAGTATTTTAGAACCGATTCGCTGAAATTTGACAATACGGATATTACTGATTTGACCGCGATCTAGGCCGATATCATTGGAACCAACACCTTGCGGTAAGGATGTCATGTAAAGAAACTCCTCGTCAAACCGAGAAATTTCAAACCAAATTTTTCCTTCTTTTTCTTCCCAATAGAAATCTACAAATCCTGAAAATTTTTGAAGACCGGAAATTTTTGTTTGAAATGGGCTGACTTCTTTTTTCTGTTGTGCCCATAAAATGGACTGGCAAAAAACCACGGTCAATAAAATGCGCACCATCATGGCGTTTCCTTAAATATTAAATTTACAAAAATTGTTTAGGGCCAAAAATTAGAACAATCACCGGGTAAAAACGAGTAAAGAAAAAAATAGTTTCACTCCCATTGCCGGAATTTGAAGGTTCCCCTTCCTCGTTTTGAAGGAGGGGTTAGGGGTTGGTGTCGTCAACTGAGTCGGATTGTATCAAACCGAAATCCACAAAAAAAGGGCCGCCCCTCTTCGGTGCAGCCCTTGTAAAACTAATGAATTGAAGCTTCTATACCAATTCCATTTCTTTTGCTTTTGCTTTTACCGGCTGCGTTGCACCGGCCTTTGTTTCTAGTTCCGGCAATTTTGCCAATCCTTCTTCCATCCAAATGAATTTTTCATTCAGAATATCGTTAGAAAGTTTGCGTTTGCCGTTGTCGTCATTATCCCACAGCATATTGAAGGAGTTCTCTACCCGACGACGCGCATTGAGGCAGAAAAGATCCGCAAGCTGGATCGCTCCGCTATTTCCGGATTTTGCCAGCTTGGTCGCTCGGCTGATCGTAGCCGACATCGCAAAAAGTTCCGCTCCGATATCCACCACGCGTCCCAAAAACGCCTGTTTGTATGCCAGTTTAGCCTGATGTCGCATCATGCCATGAAATATTTCGCGCGACAGTTTACGAGTCTTTCGATCCACAAAACGCATGTGCGTAGCCAAGCGACCGAATTCTGAAAAACGCGGCCACATCGAAAAACCAAGCCAGCGCGATGGATACCATGTTCCGTAAAAAAGCATCACTTTGGGTAGGGACGTCAGTTTTTGGCTAAGAGATTTTTTGGGATCGAGTAAGGCGCCCGCCACTTCTAAATGCCTGTCCACGGCTTCACGCGCAATAAAGAGACGCATAATTTCCGAAGAGCCTTCAAATATCAAGTTGATTCGGAAGTCACGCACTATGCGTTCGACGGGAATGGGCTCTTCGCCACGGGCACGAAGCGAGTCCGCCGTTTCATAACCGCGGCCGCCGCGGATCTGCAACGTATCATCCACAATTTTCCAACCGGCCTCGGTATTGTACATTTTGCCAACGGCGGCTTCGAGTCGAATATCCAACTTGTTGTCGGCCATCGCGGTCGAAAGCGTCGAGAGAGATTCCATCGCAAAAGTCATCGAAGCCATATCCGCAATTTTCTGTCCGATCGCCTCGTGCTTGCCAATCGGCTGTCCCCACTGCACGCGCTGACTCGCCCAGCGACGGACAATTTTGAGGCACTGTTTTGCCGTTCCGGCCGCTCCGGCCGGTAAGGTGAGTCGTCCTGTATTCAGGGTGATGAGCGCCAATTTCAAACCCTTGCCGCGACCCCATAAAAGATTTTCTTTTGGAACACGAACGTTTGTGAAGGACAAGAGGCCGTTCTCTAAAGCTTTAAGACCCATGAATCGGCTTCGGTGGTCAACCTTAACTCCTTCGGTATTGGTCTCAACGATAAATGCGCTGATAGCCCCGTCTTTAGGATCACGGGCAATGACAAGAATTATTTTTGCAATCGTACCATTGGTACACCAGAGTTTTTTGCCATTCAAAATATACTCCTTGCCATCCGGCGACTCCACGGCCGTCGTCGAAAGTTTTGCCGGATCGGAGCCGGCATCCAGTTCCGTCAGTGCAAATGCCGATATTTCGCCTTTAGCCAAACGAGGCAGATACTTTTTCTTCTGTTCGTCGGTACCAAATAACATCAGCGGCTGCGGTACACCGATCGACTGATGCGCCGAAAGAAGCGCAATGACATTTCCGTCCTGCGTACAAATCAGTTCCATGATTTTATTATATTCGGCCTGAGAAAATTCTAAACCACCATATTCTTTCTTAATCTTCATTCCGAACGCACCCATTTCCGCAAGACGCTCACGAATGCGCGCCGGAATCTGGCCTTCACGATCGATGGCGTCCGAATCCACTTCCTCTTCCAGGAATTTCTTAAATTTTACATAAAATTCCTGAAACTCCGGACGGTTAATGCCTTTCACTTCCGGATAAGGATGCACGAGCCCCAGTTGTAAATTTCCCAAAAATATGCCCTTTAGAAAACTGGGATTTTCCCACTTGTCCTCGCGGGCAGACTCCGCAACTTGACGTGCTTCGTCTTCGCTCACATGGCGATTTTGCTCTGACATATCTAGACCTTCCAATTAATGATCCTGTAATTGCGATGTATTGTCTTGTCAATATAGAATATAGAAATTTAGTATCAATCGAATTTCACTGAAAATTCGCTGGAAGCGAATGAATACGCACTTGTAAATCGCTTACAGTTTGCAATTTTGCGGAATTAAAATCCTCCGAAAAGAGATCATCACCACGTCCCGTCTTTTACGCGGGCTAATGCCCTTGGATTTTGCTTTGGTAGCCGCAACCTTACATGGTGATGCGACGAAAGATAAGATTGGTAGCCGCAGGCTTTAGCCTGCGATATTTGATACCTGCAACCTAATTAGGTCAACACAATTTTGGTGCTTGTAATTTCTTGCACCGTACATTTATTTCACACGTGACCCCTATTTCAGCCCTTCGTAAGTCTAATGTTTTCGATCAACAATATTTGGCACGTCAATTGTAATAAGTTAGGCGACTGTCGAATACTCAATTAAATTTAGAAGGAGAAGAAAATGAAAAGGATGTTCTTATCGTGGTTGCTTCTGGCGGGGAGCCTCGTCACCTTAAACGCTCAAGACCTAGACGCCATCATTGCCGCAAAGGTCGATTCTATTTTGGCTTTGCAGAAAAAAACGTATGAAGAAGTGCAGTATGTCGATCCCCTGATCGGAAAAAAATACGGATTTGAACTCAATCCGGCGCGTTTTCTTCTGGGATCGGCCGAAAAAATCTTCACGATTAGCGGAACCGTTTCTTTATTCGACGTCGATCGTAAAGCAGAAGTCGCTATTCCATTCACACATAATAGCTCTAAGCATAACGACGAGAGTATGACGGATATTGATCTGCAGTATCGTCGTTTCATAGGCAAACATCAAAATGGCTTCTATTTGTCAGGTGGAGTGAGGTATACACATTCCAAATATCGAGACGAGGAGTATCATTATGATTATTCCAACGGGAATTATAACTCGTATTACACGTACGACAATATAACGGATAACAAAATAGGCGCCATGTTCGGAATCGGATATCGGTATATCGCGCAGAGCGGTTTCTATTGGGGCGCGAGCTTGGTGGCCGGACGTTATATTGGCAAGAACCATCGCAACCACGGAGACTTTAATTTTGGAAATAATATTATCCTGGACGTGGAGCTATTGAAATTTGGTTTCACGTTCTAAAACGCGTTTTTCATGACCAATTCAAAAACAATTACTAAAGGAGAATGAAAATGAGACGCCTGCTCTTATCGTGGATAGTGCTAATGGGGTTGATAACAACGAAATCCGTGACCGCGCAAGATAATCTAGACGCCATTATAGCCGCTAAAGTCGATTCCATTCTGGCCTTGCAAAAAAAAACGTATGCGGAAGTCAAATACGTTGACCCACTTTCCGGAAAGGTTTTTGGAATTGAATTCAACCCCGCTTATTTATTGCTTGCATCGGCTGATCACGATCGTGTTATTAGTGGAACGTTCTCGCTGTTTGACATTGACCGAAAAGCGGAGATTGCAATCCCTTTTTTTTATTCCAATTCAAGACCTTTTGCCCTTTTTTTTGAGCCTTCACGCACGAAAGTATTTACAGCCGACGTCGTCTATCGAAAATTCATAGGCGCTCATCAGAATGGCTTCTATTTCAGTCTCGGAGGTCGCTTTGCAAGTATTGAGGGCGAAACGGATCGTGAGGGTGATGAGTATGACTGGTATGACGATACCTATGTGCCTGAGATAAGGAAAACCCGGAAATTTGGGGTCATGGCAGGAATCGGGTATCGCTTTTTCGCCAAGAGCGGTTTCTATTGGGGTACAAGCCTTAGCGCCGGACGCTATTTGAAAGGGAATATGCACATGACCAGTATGGACGGAGGCAAGGGTATTATTGACTTTGAGCTATTGAAATTTGGTTTCACATTCTAGAACCTATTCACGATGCCTTTCAAATTAGAAGCAATTTATTAAACAAGAATGAAAATGAAACGCCTACTCTTATCGTGGATAGTTTTAGCGGGGATTTTAACACAAACTCCCCTAAACGCTCAAGACTCTCTGCTTGATTCGATCATCGCAGCCAAAGTGGATTCCATTGTGGCATTACAAAAGAAAACGTATTCGGAAGTGAAATACGTTGATCCGCTTTCTCGAAAATCTTTGGGAATTGAATTCAACCCCGCGTATTTTTTACTCGGATGGGCGAATCGCGATCGTGTTCTAAGTGGGACGCTCTCGCTGTTTAGCATTGACCGAAAAGCAGAGATTGCAATCCCTTTCTTTTATTCCAATTCAAGACCTTTTGCCCTTATAGTTGCACATAGACAAGAACATTATGGGATAGCCGCACGCGCCAAAGTATTTATGGCCGACATCATCTATCGAAAGTTCTTAGGCGCTCATCAGAATGGTTTTTATTTCAGTCTAGGGGGCCGCTATGCCGGTATTGAAGCCGAAACGGATCGTGCGTATGACGGGATCGATGATCAGGATTATGTGCCTGAGATAAAGAAGACCCACAAGTTTGGGGTCATCGCAGGAATCGGATATCGCTTTTTCACCAAGAGCGGCTTCTACTGGGGAACCAGCCTTAGCGCCGGACGCTATCTGACAGGAGACATGCACTTGACCAGTATGGACGGAGGTAAGGGCATTATTGATTTCGAGCTATTGAAATTCGGTTTCACGTTTTAGTCCTCCTTTGATATTTGTTACGTCAAACCCGCTCGGTTACTCCGGCGGGTTTTTTTATTTCCCTACACATTAGAAATTGTGTTTCTTTGAATATCCCGTTATTTTATGTCTATGAATCGCACCGACCGCCTCATTGCCATGGTTCTCCTTTTGCACAGCCGTAAAATTACTCGGGCGCGTGACATGGCCGAACATTTTGGAATAGCCATACGCACCGTCTATCGCGATATGAAAGCACTGAATGAAGCCGGCGTTCCGATCGCGGCCGAATCCGGAGAAGGTTATAGCCTGCTCCCGGGGTATCATCTTCCACCGGTCATGTTCACCCGCGAAGAAGCGGTGTCGCTCTATCTTGGCGCGGAATTGACGCGTCACCTCACCGACGCCTCGCTCACGTCCCACACGGATTCTGCCTTGATGAAGATTCTCGCCGTGCTTCCCGACGACCAGCGTGCGCATCTCGAAAAATTGAAAGACCGTACTCATATTACAACTCGTGCCGCATCAATACGCGATGGATTTCGTGACGACACGCTTTCATCTATTCAGGACGCCCTTGTCCGACGGCGTGTCCTGTCCATGGATTATTATTCGACCGAACGCGATGCGACGACCGAAAGAAGAGTGGAGCCGCTTGGGCTGGTCTTTTACGCAAATTACTGGCACCTGATTGCCTACTGCCGTTTGCGCAAAGACATTCGCGATTTCAGAACAGACCGCGTCAAACGAATATTTATTTCCGATGAAAAATTTGATCCACCCAAAGATTTCTCGCTAAAAGAGTATTTGGAAAGAGACCAAAGACTGGATGATGCCGAAGAACTTAAGATTAAATTTGATTCCAAATTGGCCGGCTTTGTGCGAGACCGTCATAACTATGGCATCATACACGAACAAAAATCAAAAGGTGGGGTAATTTTTACATTTTTGATCCCGATCAATGAATTCCTGATCGGCTGGCTATTATCCTTCGGAGAGATGATTGAGATTATCTCACCGAGTTCTCTACATGAAGCATTGCACATTGAAGCTGAAAAGCTGGTAAAGCACTACAAGAATTCGAAAGGAAATTGAGATGAGTCTTGGCAAAATCGTTTCGGCACTTTTTGACAAAACAAGTGCCGAGGACGAAGATTTTATGGGCATCCGCGTACATTTAAGAGAATTGAAAAAAGAACTACTCGAAAATTCTCCGGATATGGAGCCGGATCTTAAAGACTACATCGAAACCTACGCTGATCACTGGCTGCTGCCTCATGCTCTCGAGGACGAGTTCGATTCATTTATCAGTGAAACCAACGACCTGGTCGTCGAATTAGGAAACGAGGGATATTTTAGTAACTTTCGTCCCAACGAAGATTCAGAAGAACTCTAGTCTCTTCTATCCGCCGATTTGAGAAAAAACGGTATTAACTTTGATCATATCCTTCACCAGAAGCGGATGGTGTTCCGGCTTATCCGTGATAATTTTTTCTCTTATCCAATCCGCTAATTCTACATCGGAACGCCCGTCACGCAAAAACTTCTTAATGTCGAGTCCTTCATTTGAAAACAGGCACCAACGCAATTGGCCGAGCGATGTCAAGCGTACTCGATTGCACGAAGAACAAAAATGTTCGGCATAGGGATCAATGAATCCAATTTTGCCTGCAAATCCCTCAATCTCAAATAGTTTTGCAGGTCCGGTTTGAACTTTTTCCACGATGGGTTTGAGTTCAAATTTTTCACTTACCATCTTTTGAAGTAGTGAAGATTGAATCACCCGGGCCGGCTCAAATTCATTTCCAAGCGCACCGGAGGACGGCATGTATTCGATGAAACGCACGTGGATAGGCCTCTCACGGGCGAGTTCAATAAATGAAACAATTTCGTCGTCATTGACACCGCCCATCACAACCATATTGATTTTGACCGGAGCCAGTCCACATTCCAATGCGCGCTCGATACCCCGCCACGTTTTGTCAAAACCATCGAATCGCGCGATCCGCTGAAACTTTTGGCGATCTAAAGTATCCAGACTAATATTGACACGATGAAGCCCGGCATCCTTTAATGGTTGTGCCAATTCATTTAGTAAGTATCCATTCGTCGTGAGGGCCAGCGAATC
>JANNSF010000026.1:0-3129 GCA_031402315.1 bacterium
GCGCCAACAATCTGCTTTTATCTTACATAGTTCTCCCCTTAGTTTTATATCCCGAGTCCAGAGCGTATCTTACGAATGCAAAGTCTAGTAGTTCGGTCAGATCATTGAGTAAAGAAAAGGATAGGCTTTACGGTTTACAGCAGCGAATTCAAGATTATAAAGCATTGACGAACGAGTGTTTGCAAAATGCAGTTAACTTGACAGCAATTCGCATTAATGACGATTTGTCCGTTGCTCCAGCTGGGTACAATTTGGATAGAGCCGCTTGTCCGGAAAACACAATCAAGGCTTCAAAAGGATTATCAAAGCTGTTTTCGCCTTATGAGGTTGTTGCGATATATCGCTCATTAGGAGTAAAGAGATTATGAAAGCTCATGTACATGCCATAGGAGTTGTTGACTTAAAAGATCAGGTACATTCTGTGATATTTACTACAGGTGTAAATGTGATTACCGGTAAATCATCTACAGGAAAGAGCGCAATGATCGAAATTTTCGATTATTGTTTTGGTAGTTCCGACTTTACGGTTCCGCAAGGAGTGATAACAAAAAACGGTGTGATATATTTTGTTATTCTAAAAGTTAAAGATGCGAATCTCATACTTGCCAGAGACCCTAATAACACCAAGGCGTTTATTAAAGAAGAGAATGAAACCGCCATAGCTGCGTATAAGCAAAACTTCACTCGATCCTATTTTACAAAGGAATACTGGCTTCCATTTGATGATTACAAAAAAGAAATAGGTCGTTATTTTGGTTTGGTTTTAACCGATGTAGATGAAAATGACATTAAAAAAAAGTTAACCTCAAAGAAAAGCCCAACTCCATCGATCAGAAGTTTTGTTTCATTTATGCTTCAACATCAAAACCTAATTGCTAACAAACATGCGATATTTTATCGGTTTGATCAAAAGGAAAAAAAAGAACAGGCAATTGAACACTTTAAAATATTTGCGGGCTTTGCGAAGCAAGGATACTTCATAAAAACTCAGGAGCTCCAAGCCCTTCAAGCCGAGCTCCGCCAAATTGAATTGCAAATTCCTCGTGCCGAAGATGTAAGAAAAAAGAACATTGAAAAAGTAGATGACTCGTTGAAAGAATATTCTGCAATTAGCGGTCAAGTTCTTGATATCGGTTCACCAGTAGAAATTGTTAATAATCCACAACGTGCCTTGGATCGTTTATTGACAACGGACATCAGAGTTGTCCCTTTAGGAAATCAAGATAGTGAGTTGAGGCGAGATTTGGAGCGTGAAAAGAGTCGAAAAATTGGCGAATTAAGGACTCTGCGTAATAAATTAGTTTCGATTCAATCATCCATTTCATTTGCAGCAAATTATATCACTGATGCCCAAGCTGTGAATATTCCATCTGAGACTGTACTTCAGGCGTCAACTTGTCCCTTTTGTCAAAACCATAATTTAACAATGGAATTAGAAGCAAATAAGTTGGCAAAAGCTATTGAATGGCTCAATATGGAACTAGAGCGTTCACCATATTTAATTGGATCATTTGAAGAAGAAGAAGCTCTGTTGCAAAAGAGGATTGATCAGGGTCAGTTAGAAATTAGTAATATAGATGCCAAAATAGCTGAAATTGATAAACAGATTGTCGATTTAACAGCTTCTAAATCACAATACGAAATTACACTAAAAGTTAAGCTCAAAATTGAAAACTTACTTGAGACTATGCTGGAACAAGCTGACAAGCAGCTTGAGGAAAAACAAGCTGAATTAAAAAAGAGAATTGAACAGTCAAAGGACTTCTTGAAACGAAATTATAATATCGAAACTAAACTTCGAGAGGCTGAATCACAAATTCAGGCCACAATGGCTGAAATAGGTAAAAGATTTGAATTTGAAGAGTCTTATCATCCTATCAATCTTAGATTTTCACTCGAAACATTTGATCTCTGGCATGAAACTTCGGATCGCAAGGTGTTTTTGCGTGCAATGGGAAGTGGTGCAAATTGGCTCTATTGCCATTTAACGCTGTTTCTTGCGCTTCATAGATACTTTTGTTCTCTAGATGACCAATGTTTTATTCCTACAGTCCTTTTTTTAGATCAACCAAGCCAGGTATACTTTCCAAGTATACTTGATAATGACGCCAAGTTTGATCCAAATAAATTGGCTCAAATTGAAGGTGAGGCTAGAAAACGCCCTGTTGATGAAGATGTTGTTGCGGTAACGAATCTCTACTCACAACTAGTTAGGTTTTGTGAAGAGACGAAAATAGCTACCGGGATAGAACCCCAAATAATTGTTACGGATCATGCTGATAATTTGACTCTTGAAGGGAGTGTTTCTTTTGAAACGCTAGTACAAGGCCGCCGATGGAGAACACACGGATTTATTGAGATTAAATCAGAAAAGTCTGATGCCGACCCCCACCGAACATAAAACCGTTCAAACACGCATTCTGCAGTATGCGCAGGACTTGGGTTGGATGTATGTTTCACGTGAAGAATCGGAAAGACGCCGGAGATTTGATGCCGATGGATTGACCGCCGAAGACAAGGCACGGACGGGTTCACTGTACTATGAAGATATTCTGAATGAAAGGGTTATGGCTTTTAATCCGAACTTCGACGGAGCCAGCCCCGAGCAGGGTCGAGGGGCTCGGGACGAAGTGCCTACCTTATTTAAGCGTCTGAATGTAGGAATCGCGGGAAATAGGGACTTCCTGAATTACTTGCGTAATCAGGGCAAGTTTTTCTCGGCCGAAGAAAACCGTGAACTCGATCTGATGCTCGTGGACTATGGCGATCTGGACCGGAGTTCTGATAAATGGCGCAATGTGTATGAAGTGACGGAAGAGTTTTATTTTCATAATGGCCACTACGGGACGCGGGAAGATATCGTCTTTCTGATCAATGGCATTCCCGTACTCGTGATCGAATGCAAGAATGCGACGAAGGACGAGGCGATAGCCCTCGGCGTTGATCAGATTCGACGTTACCATGATGAGACGCCGGAAGTTATGGTTCCGCAGATGGTATTTACAGCGACGGAAGCGATCGGTTTTGCCTATGGCGTGACGTGGAATACGATTCGAAGAAACATCTTCCGGTGGAAACATGAAGAGGTTGGCAATCTCGAAGCGAAGATCAAGACGTTTTGCGCCGTGC